>NZ_JAKUFX010000098.1:0-22409 GCF_022663635.1 Bacillus cereus group sp. BfR-BA-01356
GCACGGTGTGGGGCGGGGGAAAAAGTAGAGATAACTTCAAAGCTTTACCTATCGCGACCCGTAAGGGTTAGTAGCTACCCCAGCCCTCTCGGGCTAGGATGCTACACATTTGTTCGGCCGTTTAAAGAATTCCCTGCTCAATCTCGTAAATATAAAGTAATTCTAACAATTGCTAGCCAAACACTATCTCAATTAGCTCTCGACTTCACAGAGCAATACATGTTTACCTTACTAGGCTCATTCCGTAATAAAATGATATTTGGAGATGTAACACCATATGATGCAAAAATCTTTTCAGATATGTTTGGTGAAAAAGAAGAATTTAAAGAGGCAGAATCTGAACAAGGTATTTCACCTATGCAAGACAATCCTGTTAGTCGATTAGGATCAACCTATCAGAAAGCAAAAGAAGTTGTTATGTCACCAGGAGATATTATGGGACAAGGTGCATTCATCTGTGCAGCTCGTATTGTACAAGATAATCATGTGCAACCTGTCCAACAAATTACGAGTAACTTTGTACCTAAAGAAGAATTCGCGCATGCACTAATACAGGTAGAGGAGCGAACAGGCCAATATTGGGAAAATGAACGTCTTCGTCTTATTAATGAATCTATTGCAAAAGCAAATCCTATGAAGCATGTAGACGCAGAGAACATGAAGAAATTACAACCTTTGCCGCCTATACAAGAGGATGAGATCAAACAGAATAGCTCTATAGAAATAAACGAAGAACAACAACACATTGTATCATTGGATGATTATAAGGAACACAAGTCCCAAGATGAAATTCTATCTAATGATCCTGCAACTATGAACCACCAGATAGATATTGATGATGGGGCTGAAAATAAGTTGTATGAAGAAATTAAGGAATTTATTATTGAATCACAACAAATCTCACCTTCTCATCTGCAAAGAAAATTCAGGATTGGCTATATGAAGGCTAT
Source organism: Bacillus cereus group sp. BfR-BA-01356 (assembly GCF_022663635.1). Classification (NCBI taxonomy): domain Bacteria; kingdom Bacillati; phylum Bacillota; class Bacilli; order Caryophanales; family Bacillaceae; genus Bacillus; species Bacillus cereus group sp. BfR-BA-01356. Next base: position 951 of record NZ_JAKUFX010000098.1, read on the forward strand.
GCAATATATTGAGAAGTTAGAACAAAATCTAGTTGTAAGTTCTTACACAGGCGATGGTCCTCGTAAAGTTTTAATTTCAAATCATAATAGTCAGCCCGAATTAGCAAAAGGTCCCACTGTTAATGCTACTCATTCATTAGATAAAAATTCAGAGAATACTATCTCACAAGGGGTAGCGATTCCAATCGAAGACAGCGTGGCTGCGGAAAAGAAGAAAAACAAATTTAAAGATATTTTATGTAATGATGGAGCAGACTTTGTGAAACAACCAGGAGATAGCGAAATACCGGTAGTAGAAGAAATGCCAATAGAACGTGTGAGTCATGATATAAAAAATGCAGTAGCGGAAGAAATTATTGAGGAAAGTATAGATATAGAATTACCTCATATGGAAGATTGCCATGATATAAATATGGAGGTAGCAGAACTGAACAAAGAATTATCTATTACTATGCTAGAGCAAGACTGGAATAAGGATTCCATCATTCATTCCGGGATTCCCAATGATCTTGAACCACTACTAGAAGAATTCCCATCTGATGGACTTCCCGTTCCAATTATAGAGACTGCGGAAACAAATATAGAATCTACTTCAATTTCAGCTACAGCAACAGAGTCAGACGAAACACATGTAGAAATCAATACGATTCCAATTACTGAAACGCTTAATTATACAGAAGAAAATAAACTTGATGAAGATGTAGCAAGAGTTTACGAATCTATTAGTATTACAGTTCATGAAAACTTAGAAAAAAATAAGGAAGACCATTCGAGAAATGATGAAAAGCAACCTGAACATAAGCGTATGAGTTACAAAGAACGCCAAGAGCGCTTAAAATCCCAGCAAAAAAATAAAAATAATACTACGCAGCCAACGCTTAATAAAATTGAGAAACCAAAGCAAAAAACATCAAACGCAATGAGTAAAGAATTGAATAATTTCTTTGATTAATAGTTTTTAAACCTCAAATTAAATCTAGTGGAACTACATTCTAGATTTTGATTTGAGGTTGGTAAATATACAAAAAGTAGCAGAATACGGTTAGAAAAACTATTCTAGATTTTCTTATAAGAGATAACTGCATACTTTAAATTTAAAAAGGCATAGTTTCAAATATGAGACTATGTTTTTTTATTGAGAATTCTAATTATATATTTTAAAATCACTACATATAAATTTTTTTATAATTCCTTAAATAAATTGAATCGGGTGAACATAAGTGATGAAAAATGAATATATAAAAGTGATGGCAATAGAACAGATGTATCTATCAGCAATGTGCTTAATACTAGTGGGAAATGAAAAGAGTAAATTCTCGACTGAACAATCATTAGAAATAACTGAAATAATGGAGGTTTCTAGTAATGAATTTTCATCTATTGTAAAGCTTTTTCAAAAAAATGAGCAGCGTATTACAAAAGAATTAGAACAAGGGCCAGCCAATTTTAGTGCGGTAAAGGAAAAGGAATTCGAAATAGAAACATCCGCTGCCTCAACACTTGTATTATTATTAAGCAGACTAGAGGAAACCTTAGCAAGTTTGTTTGATGTACTCACTAAGTTTGATTCTAATCTCCCCAAAGAATTAGACCTGTCTAATTCTTGCATGAATGAGTACCTTAATTTCTTTGAGAAATATATAGATAATAGAGAAAAAAATTTCATTATCGGAACAAGGAATCACCAGTTACTTACTTTTTGGCAGAGATTAAGAGATAATATTGTACATAGAAATAATAAGTATGATAGAGATATCTTACAACTTGGTAGAAAACTAAAAATAAGCATTTCCTATGATCTAATAAAAAATAAGTTCAAAATTCAAATGAGAGATGTAATATTATTGGCTGAACTTTGTGCTTTGATTTTAGAGAAATGTATTATTAATGGATTATGTAGATATTTTGGCATTGATGAATGGGCAGTTAAAAATCTTAGAATGCGTAGTGAAAACGCACGTGTAAATCGAGAATTACAATTATCGCATTTTTAATTAATGCACATTAAGGATGGGGTTGCTATGACTGCTATAATTAGAATCCCCAAAATCCACTTGTAATCAATCTAAAATTATTCTTGCATTTGAGTAAAAATACCATTATATTTATATTAACAACTATATAAATAAATCATATTTTACGTGAAGGACACACCTTACGTACCATCCCAACGGTACAGGTGTGTCCTTTTTTACGTTCTAGGAGGAAAAATGTAATGGCAGAAGACAAAACAAACACTCAAACTGTAGAAGAACTTGGAATGGTTTTTGAATCAGAGAATCCACACGGTGACACACTGTTAGAATCAAATTTTAATCACTTCGAGCGAGTACGTGAACATGAATTAGAAGAATTGGCCCGCATGAAACGTGAACGCACTGTAGGGAAAGGTTTAATTACAGTCGTATCTGAAAAACTATTCCCGACTAAAAACGGAAAGTCTGAGCGTATACAAGTGCTTACAATGCAGATTGGTACTCATACAACAGCATATTGTCCAATTACAGAGGCAGGTATAAACGTTCCTAAAAACCCTCAATGGTTAGTGGGTAGAACAAAGCCTGTTATTATTGAACACTTCCAAAAAACAGAAGAAGGGAACTTTGCCGTTGTATCTATCACGGCAGGGGAGTTAGCACTTCAAAAAAGATTATATGAAGAAGTAACAGCGCAAGAAGGAAATAAGGTATACACAGGAACCGTATCAGGTCATATCCCATCTGCACAAACTGTCTTAGTTGAAATTCATGGCGTAACAGTTGGGGTAAGGTACTCACACTGGTCTTATTCATTCGTTCGTCCGGAGGATATCGTCATTGGTGATGTAGTAGAACTTATCATCGATAAAGTAGTGGAAAAAGATGGCCGTTATGAATTTAGAGGAAATAAAAAGAAACTAGAAACAGATCCAATTGAAAAACTGTTAGAACTAAAGAAACGCCGTGATCGCTTTGTAGGTAAAATAGTAGGGGTAGATGCTATTGCTGGGATCTTCGTAGAGGTTGCACCAGGTATTCAGTTTAAAGGACTTAAGAGCCGTAATCTTGCCAATCCAACTATAGAAGATGCAAAAAATCAAACGATTGTTACATGTGAGCTGCTTAATATCGACGCCAAAAATAGAAAAGGAACAGTGCGTATCCTAAATTATCCGCAGGGACAAAGTAAAAAATCTAATTCGTCAATTTTCCAATTTTAATGGATGACTATGTGTACAATAGAGAAACAATTGTCTACTTATGTCCCTTCTATTCCTCATTTATCAAGTGAGGATGTACAGGGACTTCAAATATATCGAATACATGAACTGGATAAATCGTATGTATTCCATTCTTTTGACGAATTGGTTAAGTTTAAGCAGCGTTTAACAGAAGAACAGTATGCCATACTTGCTTTCATTGGTGTTCATACATCCGTTCGATTTAATCATTTATTATATTTATTCAAGGATAGATATTCACGTAAGAAAATAAATGATGTACTTCAAGGATTACTTTACTATCGTCTAATTGAAAAATGGCAAGTTGAGAATTTTGATATGGAGATCTTTGAAGAAACATATACGTTATCCGATAATGGTTATAAGCTATTAAAATACTGGCAAGGAAATATGTTTTTCTTTGCTCCAGAGCGAATTGATAATCACGGTAAATATGTTCACCTACGTTATTGGCATGATATAGATCTGCTTTGCCATCTACGCTATGCTCCATCCTTTTTAGGGCATATTATGCATCCATCCATTAGTAAAGGGGTTTTTACCCCTCCTTTAAGTTTTTCAGTGCAAGTGGGAGTAAATCAAGAGTTTAATTTTGTTGTCTACTCCACCCTATTAACAGATAAAAAGGATCGCTTGAAAAAGATTATTGCTAGATGGAAAGATTTCGTAGAGTCAGGTAAAGATATTATCATGAGGGGGTTGGGGAATAACCCTACAATTTTAGTTGTTTATGTTTCTACTATTCAGCAAGCACAGCGTATTAATAAAGAACTGTTATTAGATTTAATTCCTGGTAGAGTTTTATTATGTATAGGGGAGACCTTACATGTACAAGGATTACAACATGCATTCTATCAGCCTCTTGCAGAAGGGGAGATTAAGCAATTAAATACAAAGTTATTTACAACAAACTAAGCCATCCTTATAAGCACTTAAGGTTGGCTTTTTTACCTTTATTCAGGGAGATATTAGAAATCTCAGGGTGCATAATTCAAATAATTTTAATGGCATTTATAATCAAAAAGATTTTCTTTAAGTATCTTTTTTGTAGATTTAAAAGGAATGAAATACTCAAAAATAATATGCTAAAGTTAATTATCCTATATCTGCCCCTATACAAATTAAGGATTTTACGAAATAATATTCTTTGACACCTTTATACAAAATAACAATATATACAAATATAACCATTTGTGTGAAGGAATATATTTGAAAGGGGTAAAGCATTGCTACGTATACAACGAGGGTACATGTATGATCCAGATGATAATGAGGTCATTGTGAACGAAATTTTCTACAACGCTGCATCCGAACAAAAGTTAGGAAGCAAAATGAGTGTGTTTGCTGCAGAAAAACTACCTACTTCTATTTTTAAAAATGTTCAAGAAAGTGAAAGTATGTCCTATATGGAAAGTATGGAAGTAGACGAACAAACCATTCCAGAAATACTTTGTTATTTAGACCAGAAGCAAAAGCCAGAAAAACTTTATTTTGAATTGCAGTACATGAAGTAACGCCAAGAACTGAAAATAAGAAGGGAGTTATAAACGTAGAAACAGAGGTATTATTATATGGTACATAAAACCACTACATATAATTTTCCTTCTTATTTTTGTTTGCTTAAAAACAATTGAATATGATATAAAAATAGATTAATATATAACTATATTTATTGTTTAATTGATTCCGTTTATTCCCACACCTTTTTTGTGTTGTGGTTGAGTTGTAGAAGCAAGTTGCGTCTTGTTTCATTTATGAAAGGGCTTCTTTGAGCCGATTAGTGTATATATAGCTTATTTTGCTATGCACATTTTTAATCGACTTGAAGAAGCCCTTTTTGTGTTGTCTTCAAGTTTGGAGTTATTGTATAGCCAGCACTTTAGGCAATTATTTTATTACTTAGGGGGAAACATCATGAAAAAATCACAAAGAAAATTGCAAAATGATGCTCATTTACATGACATTATTGAAGAAATTAAAGAACTAGCTAACCCTTTATGGATCAGTTCTGTATCAATGCTGCAAGCGCACAATAAAAACTTCAATACGAAAGCTACGACATTTAAAGATATTACTATTTCTGATTTAAGGGACTTGAAAGTAAGCTTAAGTCTCATTTACGCAGCAAGGAATATCAGTCATACAAGTATAGAAGTGTTGAATCAGCGCTTATCCATTCAATCGGGAAAGAATATTACTTCCTATGAGGATTGGCTGCTTCATGAAAATAGAGGGATTATTTGTGAAATGATTGATGAATTTCGAAAGAAAGAGAGGATTCACCCAGATTCGAAATACCAATTAATGTAGGGGGATTATTATGACGAATATGGAAAGTTTACAAGCCGAATTTCCATTTGAACAATTAGGTTGGAAGATTACACATACATTCGAAAGCAACGGGCGTTTTTTCGCGTATGTAGCTCCATTTGTTGACGCACGCGCCATTCAGGACCGATTTGATGAAGTCTTTGGTATTGATAAATGGCAAGTGTCTTATGAAAAATGGGGTGAGAAAGCAACGAAATGTACCATTTCAGTGTTTTTGAATGAACGTTGGATATCAAAAGAGGATGGCAGTGAAGAATCTGATTACAATGCTGTAAAAGGTGGATTTTCCAATAGCTTAAAAAGGGCAGCAGTCCTTTGGGGCGTGGGAAGATATTTATATAATATAAAACCACATAAAGTAGAGCTTACTACACATAGTAAGGGTAAAAATGATATCTATGTTTCTTATCAAAAGAAAGGGTATTATTTCACACCACCTACCATGTTACAGCAAAAGAATAAACAAGGTTGTTCACAGAAAGAACCATCAAATGCCCAACCAAGTCTAGGGTTATTAATTCGAGACATGCAACAGCTAGTTAAACCGTTAGGAATTACATCTAGGGATGTTTTGCTTGCCTATAATCACAATCATAATGCACAGGCTAGAACATTCGAAGATACAACGACTGGTGGATTAGAGGATATTATAACTCGTTTGCAGTGGATTCATGAGGCCATAAATATTAGCCATGGGAATGAAAAACAGCTTAGCCGCTGGTTATCTACCTATATATCCGGCGATATTACGTCCTTTAGAGAGTGGTTACTTCATGATCATACAGAAGCCATTCACCAACTCATAGAACAGTTAAAAAAACAACAAAGCGCGTAAAGCTTTGTTTTATAGCAGGAAGAGGAATGAACAGGATATGAGGTCTGTTCTTTTTTTATTACTTTTTTGGAGGGATTTACTATGAATTTTAAAATTAACCGTACTTTATTTATTGAAAAATTAGAGAAAGCTAGCGCTACTGTAGACATTAAAAGCCCAATGCCAGCATTACAAGGTGTTTTATTAGAGTGTAATTCAAAAGGAATGATTCTAATGGGTTCAGACGGTACAGAGACGGTAACATTAGTGACACGCTTTAACGTAAACAGTGGGGATTGTACTGAACCGGGGAAGGTGCTTTTTGCGGCCGCTCCGGTTCTTAAAACGATTAAGAAATTCAAAAGTGAATTCATCGGTTTAGAGCATACAAACAATGAGCTGAAAATCGTAGAAAATACGAAGAAACAATTTAGCTTTTGTACCATGGATCATGAAGAATATCCTGAAATTAAAATCGAATCAGGAGAAGACTGGATAACGATGACACAAGAGCAATTTGCAAAAATTGCTAGTAGAACCTTACATGCTATTGCAGTATCAGATACACGAAAGATTTTAACGGGTTTAAATTTAAAATCCATGGAAGGTGAGCTATCATGTACTGCTACTGATTCGTATCGTTTAGCGAGGTTACGTTTTGAACGTACGCATATTCCTGCTGCTAAAGATGGTGAAGTCATCTTACCAAGTAAATCCCTTAAAACGGCGTTAAAACTATTTAATAGAGAATCTAAATTAGAAATGAAATTGATTAGTGACACGCAACTTCTTATAAGAGGGGAGAGCATTATCTATCAATCTCGATTATTAGCCGGAATATATCCTGATACATCAAGGATGATACCCGATTACTCAGATATCTATGTAACTGTAGAACGTAGCGAGTTACAAAATACATTAGAACAGCTGTCGGCATTCTCGACATTAGTAATGTTTACTTCAGAAGGAACAAAATCTTTAAGAATTGAACAAAAAAACTCACAAGTAGGAACTGCGAGTGTGGAAATTCCATGCGATCAAGAAGAGACATTTACGTTTGCTTGTAATGTGGAATATCTGCTACAAGCACTACAGACAATACCGTCTGAAGCAATCACGATAAAAATAATTAATAACCAGAGACCTATTGTGATAGTGGGAGCAGATGACAAAACTAACTCTAATCTGCAGTTAATTCTACCGGTTCGTGTGTAAGGGGGCATCCAAATGAGTATGAATCACAGTGACTTCTTTGACTTATTACAGTCAAAAGAAGTCCTTCTTAATAATCAAGAACTTCGTCAATCCTTTGAATCGATTATAAATGGATTTATTGCGAATGAAATGCCTGATTTAGAAAACATACCATTAGAACATATAGATGAATTTGAAAAGCAATTTGAGCAGCTACGACATTATGTCACGTTTTATAGTGGTAATTCATTTCGTATAAATGGTCCAGATTGTGAATTAAAAGAAATGCTACATTTACATCTTTTCACTGAACAACTAGAAGATGTAGAAAAGCAGGGGCTAGAAGATGAAATATTTATTTAATCAAGGAAATGAGATGAAAGTATACATTCGGATACTACGCATACAAAAATTAATTCGCAAATATAACATCCCATTCTTAATCAATATCAATGATTTTCACAGGGACAAGTTGCATATCACAAGTGAACTATTATTCGAATCGCTTGCGCGTTTTAATGAGCAAACACGTATATTTTGTCACTTTGCCTTTGGAACTGAAGAAGACCTGTTAGATGGGACGTTATTTAGCTCAGAAGACATGTATTCGAATTTCGCTTCGGATATTAGTTCTATGGCTGCGGAAGGATGTTACTTCGATACAGCTGGTTACTATTTATGTATAGGCTCGGAACATATAACACAATCTGATTTTCAATTCGTGTTACATGAATTTTCTTTTAACACCTATCAAAGTGAAGCGTATCCCAGCCATATTTTGATTGAATTTCTAGAGGATGGTTATGAACAGTACTCATTTGATGAATGGGTACTTTCTTATTATGAAATTATAATCCGTCTTGCGGCAATGATTCGAGAAAAGACGAAGGGGAACCAGGTATGAAATTATTATTTACATACAATCACCAGAAAGTAAGAAAGTATCTACTTTCGTTAAAAATACAAAAGGATGCTCACTTACTGCATGACTTACTTGCAGATAAGAAACATGAAGAAGAAATCTACATATTAGATTGTTTAGAGCACTCAAGAGAAATAGACTTCAGCAAGATTTCAGAACAATCCATTCAACAAGTAATGGCTGCCGTTTCTTATTTAGAGGAAGACTCCAATTTCCCAATTGATTTAATTGATTCGAAAACTTTACTTGAAATAATTATGCTTGCGGAAAACTCTTTAGATACTGATCTTTCCTGCTTCTATACATCGCAATTGTATCTTATGGAGTTATTTATGCGTATGTATAGATTAGGAATTCCCGTATCAGCTTATTTCCCGACGTATTTAGAACAAGATAATTTCGAAGAATACGATTGTGAGGATTCATTTAAAAGCTGGGGTGATGACTTAATTCAAGATATGAAATTACATCACGAAGAGGTAGATAGCGACGATAAAGATACTCTAATCAAATATTCGAATCTATTTCATATATCCATGGATGAATTAAACAACATTGTTGATAATGCATGGAGTCCAATTGGTGAGATATTTTCCAATATAAATATAAAGGATCAAAGTTTCTTTCGTTCAATCCAAAATCAGTTTGATATACGTATGCTTTACCAAGCTGAAGAGGAAAAAATCTATCTTTTCTATGATGATGACACATACTTTCCAGCAATCAAACGAATTGAAATGTTACTTTGTATCTTTGAAGAGATACAGATGGTTAGTAAGAGGAATGTATAAATTAACAAACCTTTAGAGGTGATATTATAATGCGAAAATTATTTAGTTCTGAAACGCATATATCAGTTCCATACTACTTGCTATGGATGAAGTTAAATAAAACTTATAGCATTGTAAATCTGGAACACATTAAACAAAAATACCAAGAGGAAATATATATATTAGAAAGCCTTTCAAAAGATATAGAGATAGATTTCAGCAAAATCTCTCATGAGGCAATCGGTAAGATCCTAACTTGTGTGGACTTTTTAGATACGAATCAAACATTAAGTTGGAGGGACATAGAATCCACGGATACGATTGTTATCTTCTTACTTTCCATGAACCTATTACATATAAATCTATCTTGCTTTTACCCGTGTCAATTTCATTACTTACATTACTTTAAAAGGATGCATTCGCTTTCGAGTAATGTAACACAGTATTCTCCCGTGTACTTGGATCAAGAGAATATTTATGAATTAGACCATGAAGAAGAATTTGTGGAATTGGGAACGGACATGATCGAAGAGATGGGCTTAGAAGTCTTTCCTATTGAAGAAGAAGAGTATGAAACGCTCTCTACACTATTCGACATACCATTAAATGAAATAAAGAAAGTAGCAGAGGAAACATGGGGTGCTATAGCTGAAACAATAGATGGCATATCACCGAATCATAAAGAAAAAATATCTAAATTACTAGATTGTTATCCGGTGCAGTATTCTTACCAAATTGATGAAGAATCTCTTTATCTCTATTATGGCGAGGAACCTTTATACGGACCATATAAATTTGAGATGTTACTAGATTTATTGGAAACAATCTTTAAGCAGGGGGAAACAACACATGAAGACAGTAGCAATATTTGATGCTTTAGAGCCAAAAGGAATTGTAACCATCCAGCAATTTAACAACGAATTATCGCGTGGAGAAACTGCCGTTACTTTTAAAGATTTTTATTTAGCTTTAAAAGAAGTGATGGAGCAAGGTACACAAGATAATACACATTACTCTAGTGGCGTACTCCCAAAAGGTTGTATAAAACACGAGGTGTTATCTAAGAGTGGTGATAAACAAGCTGTTTGGATTGAAGTACCAAAGGCTCAGTGGGATATTCATTTTTTTGAACGGCCGTTTCAACAAGTAGGCTTTCCACGTCTATTATTTCGTTATACGGTGTATCAAAAACGAGTTACGAATATCTCTGTCTTTGCTGTAAAAGAAGATATGGAGTTAGAAGAAGGAATGAAATTATATCAATTTCCTTACTCTAATGTTCATGCTAGTGGATCTGTATGTACGGGTAGAGTTGTAATACCTGAATTCCGGACTTTAAAAGATCTAGAAACATTTCACGTTCTATTCTTTGCAAGTTCATTCAACCATGACCTTACATATACTCATACGGAACCAGTAGGAGAGTTATTTAAACGATTTGAAAACCAAAGGTTTGATGATTCTATTCTAATAGAATCGGAAATTACTTTTTAATAAATAGCAGGATTATATATAAGCAAACATACTAGGAGGATTTTTAATATGAATAACTTATTCGATTTTTTTGATATGGAAAAACAAATAGAGGAAACAACAGTACCAGTGAAAAAAGCTGCTTCAGAGCAAGCCACTGCTAAAAAAGTAGAGAAAAAGGAAAAAGCAAAAGATAAGACAAAGAATAGTAAGAAAGCTAAGGCTGCAAAAGCTACAGATTGTCTAGATAAAATCAATACAACAACGGTTGTTCGTCACGTGGTATTTGGAGATATATCGTTAGTAGATTGGTTTACAGAGGAAGAAATTACACATGGAATCGCTGTTCAAAATGGAGATTCTACAGATGTAAGGAAAATAGAAGCAGAGGACATTCGCGTAAAATTAGAGCAACGTTATCCCTCATTTGTTAAAGGCTTAACTGTCATTAAATTTGATGAGGATACAAATGCACTACTTCCGATTTTAACTGTCGGCGCAAAAGGAGCAAGTACTGTAGAGGGACAATCCATTTCAGATTGTCCTTTTTCTTTTTTAAGTACTTGGCGTGATCACTTTTTACCTGGGGATTTCATTCCGAGGACCCTATTAATGGACTTTATTATTATTGCACAGGCCATTTCTCGTAAATGTGATTGCGAATTGCATGCTGATATCTATTTCAATAAAGAGCGTGGTTATTTTATGGACTTTCCACGACAGCAGGTAGCAACTGAAATTGTAATCCCAGAAACGAATATAGAGATGCAGTCTATCGCTATGAAGGTTATGGAGATACACAGTCATCATTGTTTCTCTGCTGAACCAAGTGATTTAGATGATCAAAGTGAACGGGCTCCTATTCTTTATGCAATTATCGGCAGAATAGAAGCTGTTTTCCCTGAACTGCGTGTACGCACTTGTCTAGATGGGGAATTTTATTCTATTAACCCTAACTTTATATTTGCAGGAGAATATGCAGCGAAAGGGATAAGCCAAAATTACGATTTAAGTAGGATTACACTTTTAAAATAAATATACAAGGGGGCGTAAAAGAGACATATTTTAATGTCTCTTTCTTTATTATGACAACATTAAAAACAATTCACATTTCAATGTTTACAAAGATAAAAAATTACATGTTAGTTCTTAAACAAAATGAACGTGTTTTAGAGGAACCAATTCATGATTATAAACTATTTCAATTTATGTGCCAGTTAGAGATGAATAACATACATAAAGTATTAGAAGGACACGGAAAAGATACCCATATTGATATAAACATGCATCAAGAATATATAGATACGCTTGTTGTGCAGTTGAATTTACTTCAATATGTTTTAGACATTGTACAAGAGGAAGGAGTCGTCCATGCTGCATCGATACTATTGAAGCATTCATTTGACTTGTATACCGTGCATCGGATTACAAATTTATCGATTCCATTTCTACGAAATTTAGAGAATACACTATCAAAAGAAAAATAGGGGGCTATAAAAATGAGTATTGTTATTGATATTGCAGAAGGAAAGAAGATTGTACCGCATATTGTATTAGTAGGTGCTGGAGGAAATGGTGGATTAATTTTACAGCATATTGCTCAAATGATGAGTATTTTCCAATTAAACGGTGAAATAGTAGTTGCCGATCCAGATATCATAGAAACTAAAAACCTTGGAAATCAACTCTTTATTCGACCTGATGTTGGTAAATACAAAGCAGAGGTACTGGCTCTTCGATATAAAGCGGGCTATAACGTTCCTATCTCTTCCTATACGTCACAATACATAGAAGACATAGAAACAATGCAACAGTTGTTTGGCAATAAATATGATTTATTAAAGAAACAACATAAAGACGACTACTTGTATCTGCCAATTGTGATTGGAGCAGTAGATAATATGTTTTCTCGTGAAGTCTTCCATCAATTCTTCCATCAATCGGATAATCTTATTTACATCGATGTAGGGAATACAGCTGTAACAGTTCCTAATAATTGGAGAGAAGTAGATAAAAGGCATTGGACACCTCAACAAATGGCCGATTATAAAAGCAGTGGTTATAACGGTCAAGCAGTATGTGGGATTAAACTGAATGGTGAGGTCATTCTTTCTCCGATTGGCGACTTATTTCCAGATGCTTTTACAAAAAAAGAGACAGCACCAAGTCAATTAAGTTGTTCCGAATTAGCTGCTTCAGAACCACAGCGTGTTATTACAAATAAGTTCGCTGCCATGACTGTTGCACAATTCATTAACGAACTCTTTGATGAAGGTACCGTATCAAATCACTATATCATTTTTCAAGCTCAAAAGGCGTTTATGAAAGCTGCACCAATTGGTGAGTAATGATATAGGAGGGGACAAAGTGAGAGTGTATCAATTAGATTCCACTCAATTACAATGTACATTAACACCAACAAACATGTGTGATGGTGTTCTACAATACTACCAATATAAACAGTATACCGTTGTATCTGTACTGGATTTATCAAAGCATGATTCCGAAATGATACCATTGCTTCTGGCTTGTCTAGCAGAGGCTCTGATTCATTTCTATCCGGATTCTTTTTTAGCTAAGGATAAATCTGATCTCTTATATTGGTGTAGAAAGAACTTCAAAGGATTTCATAGTATTTCTGATGATGGATTCTTGCGAGACTTCAAGCAGGTATACGAATGTTATCAAGCATTGCAAAACGTTGGAAAACAAGAAAACAATAAAAAAAAATATATATAATAGCAGGGAGAAGAGAAACGCATGTATAATATACTTAAACGTCAATTTAATTACATTATCCGAGGGGTGATTCGGATTAACGAAGAGGTACAAAGGGAATTGGACCTATTGGTGCAAAAGATTCGTGAAACTGTATCTTCTGTCCAAAAAATCATCCTTTTTGGCTCTCATGCATATGGCACACCAAATGAAGACAGTGATTTTGATCTCTGTATTGTTGTGGAAGGTGTAGGAGAAAGAAAAAGGGAAGTCATTAATCGTATCAATTGGGGGATTTACGATGTAATGGAAACGCCAGTTGATATTTTAGTGTATGGGCCAGAAGAGTTTCAAGAACGTGCTAGCCGTACTGTAACTATGGAACATAAGATTGCACTAGAAGGGACGGTCCTATATGAGAAATATTGAGGATCTAAAAGAGTGGGTATTCATAGCAAAATCCGATTTAGATTCTGCTATTTACTTATCTGATATGAAACCTTTCCCCACTGCAATTATTTGTTATCATAGTCAACAATGTGTGGAGAAACTCCTAAAAGGATTTCTTGCACTAAACGGTAGACCAGTCCCTAAAACTCATAACCTTTTAATGCTGCATAAATTTTGTTGTAGATTAGATGAGGAGTTCTCATTGATTTTAGAACAATGCGTGCAGCTGAATGGTTATGCTACAGACATTCGTTATCCTTATTTTGAAGCCCTTACTGTGCAAGATGGGTTAATAGCTATACAACATGCTCAAAAAGTAATTCGTTTTTATAAAGAGACCTTAAACAAGCTAAATATAAATGAAATCGTAATCGATTAAATATAGAGGAAATACATAAAAGAGAGTGCCTTTAAGGGACTCTCTTTTTCTATCTCAAAAAAAGGAGGAATGCCCCATACATAAAAAATAGAATCTTATTTTTCTATGGGGATAAAAATAAAATGATGGATATATATAAAGAAATTAAAGAGGAAATGAAAAAAGTCTATTTATCTCGCGATTGTTGTTTTGTAGGTTACAGCGGGGGAAAAGATAGTTCTGCTATGTTGACATTGCTATGGGATGCGATTTCCGAGCTGTCGCTAGAAGATCGTACAAAACCTATTCATGTATTAACTTCCGAGGTTGGGGTAGAAACACCTGTTATGACTGCTTATATCTCACGTACATTAAAGAAAATCCAAAAGAGTGCGGATAAGCAAAACCTTCCGTTTATAGTACACAGTGTGAGACCATTAATGAAAGATTCATATTGGTATAAACTACTAGGTAGAGGTGTTCTTCCACCAACAGGAAATAGTAGACTACGATGGTGTACTGATTCCCTTAAAGTTAAACCCATGCAACGTAAGATGAAGGAAATACTAATAGATTCCCAAACTAAAAAAGTAGTAGACTGCTTTGAAGAGTATGATGGAGTCCTTGCGTTGGCCGTTCGTAACGAAGAAAGCGCACGTAGAAGACATAGTATTCAAAAATATGCAGTAAGTAATGAATCTTTATTTTCACGTCACAATGACATGAAAAATATACTCTGCTTTAATCCAGTCAAATTCTTAACCGGTGATGAAGTATGGATGTTGCTTTTAGATAGAGGGATACTGCCTTTTGGTGTGGACGTTGAAGAAATGAGTATACAATACGGACAAGCTATGTTTGAATGCGGCATAAAAACAGGCGGAAAACAACAAGGAAATGCTTGTGGAGCTGCAAATTCGCGTAGTGGCTGTTGGACTTGCCTTATGATGAATGGTGAGGATAAAATGCTAACCCAACTAATAAGCGAAGGATATACAGATTATGCTTATCTACAATCATGGAAAAGCTTCTTACGCTCCATTAGAAACGATATTCGTTATCGGAATGTAATGAATAGGCGAAGTCTGCAAACACTCCTTAAAAACGAAAATAAAGGGGATTCGGACTTGTTTTCAATTCAAAATCATGCTGAATATGATTATATTATGTTTGATCGCACAGAAAAAGGAGACTATGCACCAGGAGGGCTTACGGTAGAAGGTAGAAGAATGCTTTTAGAGTATCTACTTTTTACACAACAAAAGATGAATACAAATCTTATTTCTGAAGAAGAAATTGAGGCAGTGCTGCAAGCCTGGTATGAAACGGATGGAATTAGAGTATACCGAGATGAATTGGAACCTATACACCACGCATATCTAGGTGAATTGGTGTTCAAACCCGATTGTACAATAAATGAGGAAAAAACAACGTCTCCATTTCCCGTATTTTTTGTAGAAATAGATATTCATCTAGGGAAGCAGGAACTATTTCGTTGGATTAAAGAGCGGCAAAGAATTACACAACAAAGCTTTTTCTTCTTTCCTTCAAATTATTCAAATGAAGTTGCAAAGTTAACATGGAACAAGCTAACCTTTGTTGTATCTAGAGTAGATGTAACAGAAGCAAGAGACGCTGAACGAATTGTTCGTCATTGGTTAGGAATGGATATGTACCATGGAAAGAAGAACGAACAACATAAACAAATGCTAATTCAGCTATTAATTCAATCCATGAAGAATGAACAATTGTTTAAAGAAGATGAAAAAGCTAGTACGAAGCTTTTGTATGCTGCAGAGTTTACAAATAGACTGTCTAGATTAATAGAAACAGAGGAAATACTATCCGAAGAGACAAACCATCTCTTTGCAAAAGTACTTAAGGAATTAGGA
Organism: Bacillus cereus group sp. BfR-BA-01356; assembly: GCF_022663635.1. NCBI lineage: Bacteria > Bacillati > Bacillota > Bacilli > Caryophanales > Bacillaceae > Bacillus > Bacillus cereus group sp. BfR-BA-01356. The sequence continues at coordinate 17,093 of NZ_JAKUFX010000098.1, forward strand.
AACGAGGCATTTCTAATAGATTAATAAATATTAGAAAAATAAATTAATAAAAGACGTGTTCTATAAATAGAATACGTCTTTTTATTTTAGTGTGATTAATACATTCAAGGTAAGCTCATTTTTGATATATTATGTGTTATGTATTGTATTAGGAATCTTTTTCTTGATTCTCATTTTCAATATTTTTTAATGCTACATGTTTGGATTTATTTTTGAAATCTAAATAACTAATATAAGAGAGTAGTTCCTCTTCGAATAATAGAATATCTTCGCATTTTCCGTACAATTTATGAGCCAACTGTGTAACAACTGCTTTTTCATGTTCCACGTTATCTAAAACCTGATGATTAAACAAGTAATCTGTACTAACCAAAAAATAGATTGCAATTTTTTTTACCATATCAAAGTTTGGCTCTTTATTTCCTAACTCCCAGGAAGATATTGCACTTCCTGTTACCCCTAACTCGATACCTAATTTGTGTAGACTAATTCCTTTTAATGTTCTTAAATTCCTAAGGTTCTGCCCAAAAATATTTCCTTTCAATCAAATCAACCTTTCAAATTTTTAATTGACAATTAGTATAGAGTTGAAATAAAGTTACTATATTTTAAAAAAAGTATTCATCAAACTTTATTCTAAGTCTACTTACAGGTCACTGTAAATATTGATAATATCTTTTTAAAGATATTTTAGTTTTGAACCCCATCCTACTTACCAAATCTTTTTCAGTTACTCCTTGCTTAATAAGACGGAGAATAAAAGTGTTCCTCATCTGCTGCGCAGAAATACGCCTTTTTAGTCCCGCTCGTTTCACTTCAAGTCGTATCATCTTTTGTATAGCAACTTCAGACAAAGCTTTTGGCATATCCTTTTCGTATACCCAACGATACGTACCTCGATTAAAATCAAATGCCACAAATAGAGGATTATCTGTGTGTTGTCTAGGTCTTACTGGTTCCGGAATAGTCTTGTAATATTTATAAAGCTGCTGCGTATCTTCCATAGTTAAAAAGACAGACCTAGTTGCTCCATTCTCCCCAGGTACCATTAAGATATTTCTAGCAAACTTTATATGGCTCATATTAAGCGATACAAGCTCATGCAAGGACAACCCATAGTTTACTACTAAATTTATAATACAAACGTTTCTATCCATAATAAGAGGGCGATATTTAGCTTGTCTTTCCGTTAAGCCCTTCGTTGATAGAACAGTTTGTTTTAAAAGCTTTTCTTCCATTTCAGTAATAAAATCATTATCATTTAGTGATTGATCCGGAATTAAAGAGAAATTAATACCATCCAATGGACTAACTATACCTAAAAACATGTGTACCTTCTTCAAAACCACCCATATTCTGTGTCTTGTTTTCTGAGAATATTTACGCTTGTCTTCTAACTCAGAGAAATACGTCTGATAGTCCGCTTCAGAAAGTTCACGCCATGATTTGATATGTAGAAGTTTCTCATTTTCTCTTAGCCACTTATAAAAATCTTTAATATCGTAAGCATAACGTTTAATCGTGGATTGTTTTCGTCCTTTTTCTGTTAAATAAGCAGAAAAGGCTGCTAATGTTTCTTCTAAATTAATGTTTTTGCTCATTATAATCACCTAATTTCTTAGGAATTATTATAACAGAAAATAAGTGAAAGACCTGCTACCGCCCTTTGCTACGCACGGTTGCTGCCATCTCCAAAACGCAAACGGACAAACAACCCTTTGCGTTTTGGAGATGTTGATTATTATCTATAAAGTAAAATAAACAGGGTTATCATAATACTCCAAAAAGGAACTACAAAAACTAATCCCCAAAATATTCCTTTGAAAAATCTAATCTCGTTATAGGTATCTATATCTAAGTAAGTCGTATCTTTAAGTACAGTCATGTTTAATCCTCCAAATATGAATTGTTTACTAAAATGAAAAAAGGACAAACCTCGCCCTGGTAGGGATACGTAGGTTTGTCCTTTAGTATGTGGGTAATGATATGTTTATTTTCCATTATTATAACGTAATTTACAAATATTTTCAATTTGGTCAGACATCTTATTAACAATCATACTAGCTGTATTAAAAATCTATTATAAATATATATCTTATATATTAAAAAGAAATAAAGATAAAACTATTATAGGTATCAAAAATAGGGGAAAGATCTACTCCCACAAGGGAAAATTTGATGTTAGAACGTAAAAAATCATAAATAGTAGAAAATGTATACGGAAATTCAATGATTATTAGACTATCAATTCTACAAAAAAGCATAAAGAGAATTATATATTTCTACATGAAATCGGAAAGAAATTGATACAAATCACTTTATATTTATCCAACTATGGAAATAGGCTTTATTTTCTTTATTTTGTTAAATACAGCAGTATCTAGCGTTCAATTACCCACATTTTATCCAGATTAAGCTTCTAATTGTTAACATTACTCAGTATATACACATAACTCACATTATTATTGATGATTTTTATTAGATAAATACAACGACACTAGTAGTTACAATGATATCAGGAAAATATTATTCACATTCAAGTATATTTTTCCTCATATCCACTATTTTTATTATTTTTCTTCTGATTTTTTGTAGGTATTATGAGATAGGTTTTACTACTTTAAAAGAATACTCCCTAGCACTATGTGGAGAGTTCTATAATGCTAGAAGAGAATTTGTATAGAAGTGCATAAAAAAAGACCTCATTTTACATGAAGTCCTTCTGATTTTGTATTTATAAATAGAGTAGTAGAAAAGGAGTATGAATGAAACAACTACGAATAGCCCTCTAATTTCGATTTTTTCAAAAATAGAGAGCTCGTTACTATTATTTTGTTTCCATTGCGTGTAGCACCTGATCTGGAGCTGTTATTGTTACATCGGCACGTACTAAACGTTCGAAGGTACGCATAAACTCTAGTAAATTAAACTGCTTTGGTAGCTCAATAACGCGAAGTTTTTCTTGTGGCAGCTTATCAATTGCCTCGATAAACCATTCACGAACATCACTTGGAATCGTGCGTTCTTTATGGCCACGAACTTTTAGTTTTTCACGCATTTCAATTTCTAAAGCGATATATGCATGGAGATTCACTCCCTGATCATATGCATATTTTCTAAATAACGTTTCTTCCTGGTATTTTAGATAATTACGGTGATAAGACTCTTCCGTCACTGGTACCGCAAACTTCTGCTTCAGTAGTGCATGCACATTCTTAAACATCTTCTTAATGTTGTGAAGAGAGTACATAGAATAATGTAAACCGAAATTAAAGACAGCTTGCTCACGGTCACTATTTCTCTCTTTTGGTATATGCTGCGCAATAAGAGGGTAGATACCTTCTTTTGCTGCTGTATCGAGAATTTGATATTGAGATGTTTGATGCAATAATTTCTTCAATGTATATACAATTTTCTTTGGATATCCTTCTTTTCGATCAACCATGTCACGTAGTCCGCGAATGACACTGCGAATTTGACGGTGACAAGTATGCTTTAAGACATGAATGAATTTATTCATGTCTGCAGACAGTTCACCGATATTCATCTCTTGTAGGACTGCTTCGATAAATTTCGCTTTTCGAGCATAGGTAGCTTTTGGTGTAAATGGATCCCTATGTTGTTCTTCTCCAGCTTCTTTCGAACATAAGAAGTCTGAATGGATAGACAGATATAATGTCGTATATCGTTTTGTATGCTTTACACCTTTTTGCATTTTACAAATTTTGAATAGGGGATTCCCTGTACATGGTAATGCAGTTGTTAATTCCTCGATAACCGCACGGATTTGATGCGGATATTTTTTATGTAAGAAACAATACATCCCACCGAAGTGAGTTTTGTTTCCTCTTTCATCCTGCTTATCCAAAGAACGCTTTAATGTTGTTTCCGTATGTTGTTGCATCGCAATGTCTAAGAATAGTTTCTTAGCTGCTACAGATAGTTTAAAGAAAGCCTTTGTAAATACAACAGGACTAATATATACGTATGGATTTGCTTTTTCTGTTTCCTCGTTTATAAAATGAGTCAGTTTGATTGTATATCGGCCATCTAAGCCATTTTCAATAGATATAATGTTATGTAAGCTTAACTTTTTCAAAGCGATATAGAATTGAGAATGCTGAATGTATGCAAGCTCTTCTTTATATTGCTTGTAATCTTCCCACATCATATGTATTGTTACATTTGGAATGACACCATTTGTATAGCATTTTTTATGTAAGTACAAGAATACTTCAAGATCTGCATTCGTAATACCGTATAATTTATGTTTTCTTCCGGTTTTTTCTGCAATTGCAGACATTGCGCGACGTGAAAAAGATGGCTTGGCTTTTTCGACAAAGCCTTCTACGTCAGCAATACGTTCTTCGTATGTCATGTGCTGCAGAATATCTTCTAAATATGTATCTTTATAGCTGTAGTATTTCTCCTCAAATGTTTCCACAAACTTTTGCCAAGATTTGAGTGTTACTAGCACAGCATTGGTTGTTTCCCCATTTAAGCTACGTTGATTTCGTATTACAAATGATTTCCCCATCTTTTTCACCTCCGTTCTGCAAATTCAGAAATATATGCCAAAAGACTATAAAATATTCCAATTTTGATTATATCAAAACGAATTTTGTAAAAACGTGCCCTTTAAGAGAGTTTTTAAAAAGAGGAAACACACGCTAACCCCTTGAGCCACAAGGCCTCAAAAAAAAGTTACAAAAAATTTTATGTGCAACTTTTGTGAAAATGTGTTTCCTGTTTCGGTGCTAGAGGAAACATGGAAATCACAATAAACCTTGATTTAATCATATTTTTTACTCATTGTTCTTTAGTTACGCGCACGACTTGAGAAAAATGTTTCCTGTTTTCCGTTTTTTTACGCGCGCGACTTGGGAAAAAAATAGAGTTTATTTATGTTTTGAAAAAACGAAGATACTATAGAACTATTGGTATAAAAGGTTTTTTGGCATGTTTATAAAAAAGTTACGCGCACGACTTGGGAAAAGTGTTTCTTGTTTTGTGTTTTAAGAAGGAATATGTTTCCAAAAAGTAGTGTATTTTGTTGCAGGTGTTTCCTCTTTTTTCGTTATACGCGTAACTTGGGAAAAGTGTTTCCTCTGAAAAAGAAGAAACAATACAAATTGAATCTGAAAAATTAGCAAGGTATGATTAAATATACAGGAGAAAATATTAAGAGAAATTTTTTTAAAACATTTATAAGACCTGCGGTAGTATGTCAACTGAAAAATAATATCTTTTGAAGTTATCAAAGGACAAATTGCTTAAAAAAGACATCACGAAACTAGACCAGTATTTTATGTAAAAT
>NZ_JAKUFX010000099.1:0-22013 GCF_022663635.1 Bacillus cereus group sp. BfR-BA-01356
TTATCTAGAAATATCTTGAGACGTCCAAGTATTTTCTTTATTACTGGACTCTTATTAGAGAGTAAAACTAAGCCTGAGATAGGGCTTAAATATTAATATACGAGGGGTATATATAATGGAAATAACAAGTAAAACAGAATCTGTCGTTGTGAAATATGAAGGGCACGTTGCAACGGTTATGGTCAACCGCCCAGAGGTGTTAAATGCGTTAGATGAGCCGACCTTAAAAGAGTTATTACAAAAGTTGAAAGAAGTAGCGGAAAGTTCTGCGCATATCGTTGTGTTATGCGGGAACGGTCGTGGTTTTTCTGCGGGTGGGGATATTAAATCGATGCTTTCAAGTAATGATGAAAGTAAGTTTGATGGTATTATGAATACCATTTCTGAAGTTGTCGTGACATTATATACGATGCCAAAGCTTGTTATTAGTGCAATTCATGGACCAACTGCAGGTCTTGGATTAAGTATTGCGTTAACAGCTGATTATGTAATGGCGGATATATCATCTGTTATTGCAATGAACTTTATTGGAATCGCTTTAATTCCAGATGGAGGCGGTCATTTCTTCCTTCAAAAGCGTGTCGGTGAAAATATGACGAAGCAAATTATTTGGGAAGGTAAGAAATTATCAGCGACAGAAGCGCTTGATATCGGCTTAATTGATGAAGTAATCGGCGAAGATTTCCAAACGGCTGTGAAGCAGAAGATTAATGAATGGTCACAAAAACCGATTAAAGCAATGATTCAAACGAAGCAAATTTTGTGTGAAGTAAATCGCTCTAATTTAGAGCAAACATTGCAATTAGAAAAGCGTGGTCAATATGCAATGAGACAAACAGCGGATCATAAAGAAGGTATTGCCGCGTTTTTAGAGAAACGTTTACCAGCATTTAAAGGGGAATAAAGTGAAGTGTGGATTTTGTCCATTCCTCACTGATTATTAGCTCGTTAATTCGGGATAAAGGGGAGAAAGTGCTAACACATTTTAGTATAATTGTGTTAGCACTTTTTTTAGGAGTAATACATGAAGAAAATAATCGGTGTTATCACTATTATTTTGCTTACATATTCTGCTTTGCATAGTACACCATCTTTGGCAGTTCGGACTGCGTTATTTTTTGAGGGACATCCAAGTGTTGCATTTTCTGACGGGGTGACGAAAGAAAAAGATGTGAAAAAAGAAGCGATTCCAGATCAGTACCAAACTCTATATGGTAAGGAAGAAGACTTAGAGCACTATTTCTTTCCGCATGTAAGAGCACATGGATCAGAAATTGATATGTTAAGTGCATGCGTGAAGAAAAAATGGTTTTTCTATAAAGCAGAGCTCGGATGTTATTAAATATAGGAGGATGAATGATGTCAGCATATAACAAGTTAGTAAGAGATCGTGTTCCAGAGAAGATTTTAATGTCTGGAAAAACATATACAGCACAAAAATTAACAGGTCAAGCCTACATACAAGCTTTAGCGAAAATTGGAACGGAAGAAATTCGTGAATTTGCTTCTATGAAAGAACGCGAACATGCGCTAGATTCTCTTGCAGATGCGCTAGAGGTTATCATTTCATTAGCACGTGCAGAAGGTGCATCGATTGAAGATGTGGAACGCCTTCGTAAGCAAAAAGAGATAGAGCGCGGTGGATTTGAAAGAGGGATTTATTTATTAGATGTTTCAGAAGAATAGTTTTATAGGAAAAGCATAGCGTTAATGAGTAACGCTATGCTTTTTTGTTGCAATGAAGCTAATAATGAAGAAGATAGTTGTTAATATCCAGCCGATTGTAATAGAAGTAGTAGTATGAATGGCATAAGAGATTTGTAAACAAAATAATGATGCTAAAAACCAAATGAGTGCAATGTGTATATATTTTTTTGATATATTCATATTTCAGGACTCCTTTTGTATACTAAAAAGAATTTTACTACAATTTAGAAAATTAAGCTATATAAGTAGAGGTTTTCTGGCGAATTTTGTATACTGAATAGTAGAGAAAATGAGGAGGAAACGACAATGGCACATCATACGAAAGAAACGATGGAACTGATTAAGGAGCTTGTCTCTATTCCGAGTCCGTCTGGAAATACAGCAAAAATTATTAATTTCATTGAAAACTATGTCAGTGAGTGGAACGTAGAAACGAAACGTAATAATAAGGGAGCTCTTATTTTAACGGTAAAAGGGAAGAATGATGCGCAGCACCGCTTATTAACGGCACACGTTGATACGTTAGGTGCGATGGTGAAAGAAATTAAGCCTGATGGTCGCCTGAGTCTTTCTATGATTGGTGGATTTCGCTGGAACTCTGTAGAAGGAGAATATTGCGAAATTGAAACATCAAGTGGCAAGACATATACAGGAACGATTTTAATGCATCAAACATCTGTACATGTATATAAAGATGCAGGTGAAGCAAAACGCGATGAGAAAAATATTGAAGTTCGTATTGATGAGCGCGTATTTTCAGCTGATGAAGTACGCGAATTAGGAATTGAAGTAGGAGACTTCGTTTCATTTGATCCGCGTGTTCAAATTACAGAGAGTGGATACATAAAATCCCGTCATTTAGATGACAAAGTAAGTGTTGCGATTTTATTAAAATTAATTAAAAGATTACAAGATGAAAACGTAACATTACCATATACGACGCATTTCTTAATTTCTAATAATGAAGAGATTGGATACGGTGGTAATTCTAACATTCCTGAAGAAACTGTTGAATACTTAGCAGTTGATATGGGAGCGTTAGGTGATGGACAAGCATCTGATGAATATACAGTATCTATTTGTGCAAAAGACTCTAGCGGCCCGTATCATTACGCACTGCGTAAACATTTAGTAGAGATTGCGAAAACGAATCATATTGAATATAAAGTAGATATTTATCCATACTACGGATCTGATGCATCAGCTGCGATTCGCGCGGGATTTGATGTGAAACATGCTTTAATTGGAGCGGGTATTGATTCTTCTCACGCATTTGAACGTACACATGAAAGTTCTATTGCGCATACAGAAGCATTAGTGTATGCATATGTAATGTCTAATTTAATTGAAGAATAATTTCATAGATAATAGAGAGCTGATTAAAGATATTATTTTTAATCAGCTTTTTATTTGGCAAAGCGATTAGGAGACATGTTCTAATCGCTTTTTTATCCCGCTATTTGCCGAGTAGTAAGACCCCTACCTCAAAATTCAGCGAAAGCAAAAAAGTTAGATGGGGACCGGGCTGCCCGTAAAAGCCTGATTGGTGAGGGCTGATTAAAGTTTTTTTATATACATTCATTATAAGTTATATATATGCGATTTTTGTTATACGGCCGGAAACGTATTTACTATAGATATATAATGTTATACACTATGAAAGGAATTAATTAATAGTTAATATTTTTTAGTTAGCTTGATTAAAAAAATTGTATGAATATGAAGTTTTGAGAGGAGATTTATTTTTCATGAAGTACAAAGCAATAGCCGCAGGTTTATTAGCAGCAAATTTACTAGCACATCCAATTAGTAGTTTAGCAGAAACGAAGAAATTTCCTGATGTTTCAGATAGTGCGTGGTCAAAAGACGCAATTTATTATTTAGTAGAGAGAAATGTAATTAACGGTATGCCAGATGGTAACTTTATGCCATACGGAAATTTAACACGTGCCCAGGCAGCAAAGATTATCGCAACAGCAATTGGTGCTAAAGTAGATCCAAATGCAAAGCCGTCTTATAATGATGCAAAAAATAGTTGGGCAGCTTCATTTATTGCAGCCATGGAAAAAGAGAATATTATTAAGGGACGAGAACCAGGAGTATTTGATCCAGAAGGAAAAGTAACTCGTGCTGAAATGGCAGCTATGCTTGTAAGAGCATATAATCTGAAGAGCAAAGTAACAGGACCAGTTCCTACAAAATTTGCTGATTTAGAGAATCATTGGGGTAAAGAAGAAGTTAATATTTTAGTAGAATTAAAACTTTCTTTAGGTACAGAGAATGGCTGGAAACCGAATGATTCTATTACGCGTGAACAAGCAGCTCAGCTTACTGCGCAAACAGATAAATTTAGCAAGAATAGTGATCGTCCAGTAGAAACAAAGAAAATGTACATAGATAGAAAATTCATTACATATCACGCGCCATCATTAAGTTCTGGGATTAGTGCAAATCAGCATAATCCACAAATGGTTGAAATTAAAGAAGAACGAGATGGATGGATCAAAATTGCAACAAGTAACGGTGATAAATGGACACCTTTAGTAGAGAAAACAGAAGTTATTAATGAAGGATTCACTACTTATGCAGAAGCTTCTTCTTCGTCAAAAGTAATGGGAACACATAACGCACAGCAAGTAACTGTTATTGAAGAGAGCGGCAGTTGGATTCGTATCCGCATGGGCGCTGGTTTCCAATGGGTTAATAAAAATCAATTAAATCCAGTGAAGCAAGGTAACTTCTTAGAAGGAAAAGCGATTATCATTGATCCAGGTCATGGTGGAGCGGATTCAGGTAATCCAGGTTATTATGAGAAAGAAAGTGAAACTGTATTAGATGTATCACTACGATTACAGAAAATATTTGAGAAAAAGACACCATTTACTGTGTTATTCACTCGTACAGATGATACACGTCCAGGAACAAGTGCTTCTGATTCTTTAAAGAAACGTGTAGAATTTGCTCAAAAAAATAATGGGGATATTTTTGTAAGTATTCATGGTAATGGCACGGAAGAGAAAAATGGACAAGGTACAGAAACGTTCTACTATGAATCAGCGACAGCAAGAGGAACAAATCCTAACGTATCAGAAAGTCGTTTACTAGCAGAAAAAATTCAAGAGCGTCTTGTAGATGCACTGGGAACAAAAGATCGTGGTGTGAAAAAAGGCGATTTATACGTAATTAGAGAAAATACAATGCCAGCTGTATTAGCAGAATTAGCATTTGTAGATAATAAAAGTGATGCAGATAAAATAGCTACACCAGCGCAGAGACAAAGTGCAGCGGAAGCTATTTATCAAGGTATTTTAGATTACTATGAAGAAATGGGTAACAACGTGTCTTCTTTCCGTTAATAAATAATAAGAGATTGCCATTGGCAGTCTCTTTTATTTATTAACGTTTCTCTTTATTTCCGGCATATGATATCATTTAATTTTATATACAAAAGAAAAGTATTTGAGTAATTATAATCATAACAATTTTAAACGATAGAGGATGATAATAGATTGAATAATCATAGTAAAACACCTGCCTGTATATATACGTATGCATTTCGTGAGGAGGAGCGTGCTTTATGTTACTTGGAAATGCGCTCGTTCTTTGGAATGGAGTCCCACGTTAATATTTTAAAAAGTGATGTCAAAATTGACCCTAGTAGAAGTGCGTTTATGAAAGAGCGAATTGAAGTTATGTATGAAGGGGACGACTTAGAAAGCATTTTAAAACAAGTGGAACAAATTGATTTGGCGGGAGCGACATTTAAAGTTATCTTCGTTAAAATCAATGACCTCGTTGGGGAGAATAAAATTGAATATGGAGAAAGACGTCTTATTGAACGAGACCTTGGCATGCATATTGAAGGAGAAGCGGATGTTCGTAATCCAGAGCGTGTATTTGGGATTGTTCCTCTTGGAGGACGCTGGTACTTCGGGCACTATGTAGAAAGCGAACCAGTTTGGTATCATCACATAAAAAAACCGCATAGCTATTCGACATCACTTAGCACACGTGTTGCGAGATCAGTTGCAAATATCGCTGTACCAAATCCAGAGGGAGTACGAGCAATTGACCCGTGCTGCGGTATTGGAACAGTAGTAGTAGAAGCACTTTCTATGGGGATTAACATCGTTGGTAGAGATATAAATCCACTTGTAGTTCTTGGAACGAGAAAAAACATCGCACATTTCGGATTTGAAGGAACAGTAACAAAAGGACCAATCGAGGAAATTACTGAGAACTATGACGTTGCCATTATCGATATGCCGTATGACTTATTTACGCATGCCACACCAGAAGACCAGCTCTCCATTCTTTCAAGTGCGCGCCGCATCGCTAAAAAGGTAGTCGTTGTAACGATGGAGACAATGGACGACATGATCCATGAAGCAGGATTTGAAATTACAGATCGCTGTATTACAAGAAAAGGATCATTTACTAGACAAATTCATGTTTGTGAATAGAAAAAGGTCACCCGTTTGGGTGACCTTTTTCTATTGTAGTTTGATGTGTGATTGGTTGGTGGTGTAGATAGATGAATTAGCGGAATTTGTCGGTAAGTCGATATTCCATGGCAAATCGCCGATATATTGTGTTGAATCGCTAATATATTCCGAGAATCGTCGATATCGTTACATTAGAATGTTACTGTTCTTTTAATTTTTCTTGTTGTGCGATTAATAAATTGCGTAATATGTGTCCGCGGTAACTTTCTAGTTTTCGTCCTTCATGATAGCGCACACCTAATTTTTTTAGTTCAGCTACGTACCAGCCCTTTGTTCCGTAATACATGGGATCACTTCCTTTTTGCTTTTGAACAGTATATGTTGGGGGACGAAGTAACTTTACATTGAAAATAATAAGACTGGTTGTATCAAGGGGGCCCCCATAACATAGCCTCTGGACAGTGTATAAAAAAATAGACAGTAGTGTATGTTTTTCTGAAAAATGCATACAAATTTATAGCCTATGCGTTGGCATGATATTTGCAATGAAAAGAGTATCAACGTATAGGGGAGAGATCGAAATGAAGGTTAGTAAAATATATACAACGATTGATGCACACGTAGCTGGGGAGCCGCTTCGAATTATTACGGGCGGAGTGCCAGAAATAAAAGGGGAAACGCAGCTGGAAAGACGCGCATACTGTATGGAACATTTGGATTACCTTCGTGAAATTCTGATGTATGAACCGAGAGGGCATCACGGGATGTATGGTTGTATTATTACCCCGCCTGCAAGTGCTCACGCTGATTTTGGCGTATTATTTATGCACAATGAAGGCTGGAGTACGATGTGTGGTCACGGTATTATCGCTGTTATTACAGTTGGAATTGAAACAGGCATGTTTGAAGTAAAGGGGGAAAAACAAAAGTTCATTATTGATAGCCCAGCTGGGGAAGTTATTGCGTATGCAACATATAACGGGAGTGAAGTAGAATCTGTATCATTTGAAAATGTTCCTTCATTTGTATACAAAAAAGACGTTCCTATTAAAATAGATGACTATGAATTTCAAGTAGATATCGCGTTTGGCGGAGCATTTTACGCTGTTGTAGACTGTAAAGAATTTGGTTTGAAAGTTGATTTTAAAGACTTGACTGCTATTCAAACATGGGGCGGTAAAATTAAACATTATATAGAGAGCAAAATGGAAGTGAAGCATCCACTTGAAGAAGGATTAAAAGGGATATACGGCGTTATCTTTTCAGATGAACCGAAAGACAAAGGTGCTACGCTACGAAATGTAACGATTTTTGCTGATGGGCAAGTAGACCGTTCTCCTTGCGGTACAGGAACTTCAGCGAGAATCGCAACTCTTTTTGAAAAAGATGCTTTACAAAAGGGAGAAATTTTCTTCCATGAATGCATTACTGACGGGAAATTCGAGGGGGAAGTATTGTCGGTAACCGCAGTAGATACATATGAAGCTGTCGTTCCAAAAGTAACGGGGAATGCCTTTATTACAGGATTTCATCAGTTCGTTGTAGACCCGAGAGATGATTTGAATCGAGGATTTTTGTTAGGATAAGAGGAGGAGGTGGAAAGATATGCTAGTCATAAGCGCGAACGAACAACGAAACTTAGTAAATATGAACGAAGTCATTGAATACGCGGCGCTTGCTTTAAAAGAATTTTCCGCAGAAAGAACGATCACACCAATTCGAGGCTCATTGCCATTTGCGAACGAGAAAAATACGGCATTAATTATGCCTTCAGTAGCGGAAGGGCTTGAGGCGCTTGGAGTAAAAATAGTAACGGTAGTCCCGCAAAATAAACAGATAGGAAAGAAAACGATCAACGGGATTGTGATGCTATCAGACTTTCAAACGGGAGAACCGCTCGCACTTTTAGAAGGATCGTACTTAACGATGATCCGAACAGGCGCCTTATCAGGAGTAGCGACAAAATATTTAGCTCGTCATAACGCAAAAACTTTATGCATTATCGGCACGGGTGAACAAGCGAAAGGAATTGCCGAAGCAATATTTACGGTTAGAGATATCGAAAAAGTTATCTTATACAATCGCACAGAAGAAAAAGCGTATGCATTTGCGCAATATATACAAGAGAAATTTGGAAAACCAGCTTACGTTTACAGGGATCCAAATGAAGCAATACGTGAAGCAGACATTATCGTCACAACTACGAATGCATCCACACCAGTCTTCTCAGAAACAATACAAAAAGGCGTCCACGTAAACGCCGTCGGCTCATTCAGACCGAGCATGCAAGAACTACCATCTCACGCCATCACAAGCGCAAACAAAGTAGTAGTTGAATCAAAAGAAGCAGCACTAGACGAAACAGGAGACCTTCAAGTTCCGATAAAAGAAGGTTTATTCAAAGCAAACGCCATTCACGCTGAACTTGGTCAAATTATAAGCGGAGAAAAAGCTGGACGCGAAAATGATGAAGAGATTACTATTTTCAAATCAGTTGGTTTGGCGGTAGTAGATATTATCATTGCGAAGTATTTGTATGAGAAAGCGGTGGAGCAAGGGATGGGGAATAAGATTGAGTTTTGAGACTGCCTTTTGGTGGTCTTTTTTTCAATTCATCAAATGTTATGATAACCTCCTAAATGTGTTTTTTGTCTTTAATCCCATTCTACAGTTCCGAGTATATATAACAATCATTTTAGAGGGGTTTTCTGTAAGTTGATAGTTTTTTAACTCATTTTATGAGGCTACTTATTCGTGGTCTTTTTATTTTCTCCTCCGCATAAATATAGTTTATCGCAAGAATGCATTAATAGATTACAAACTTTCTACCTTTGCGAAAAAGTTTGACAATACATACCGGTAGTGGTAATTTAAAACCTATAAGAAAACTCGGTATTAATTCCGAGTTTTCTTATAGGTGTAAATAGTCGAGAGGGGTCGAAATATGAAGAAGAAGTTGTTTGTATTACCATTTGTCCTACTATTATTTATTGCATTAGCTGCTTGTTCAGGGGAAAAAGATTCGAAGCAAGCGGGCACTAGTAAATCAGGGACTCCGAAAGATGGAGGAACGTTAACGATTGGTGTTAGCGATAATCCAGATACGATGAATCCGCTTTATGCGAATGATCGTGTTTCATTAACTGTGCAGCAAGCTTTATATGCGCCGCTGTATCATATGGAAGACGGTAAGAAAAAGTTTGTTCTTGCTGAGAGCTTTACGCCTTCAGAAGATCAATTAACTTGGACACTGAAGTTAAAAGATAATTTGAAATGGCATGATGGTAAGAAAATTACATCAGACGATATAGCATTTACATTCCAATCTATTTTAGATGAGAAGCAAAATAGCTCAAGTCGTGAAAACTTTATTTTTAAAGGAAAGCCGCTTGAGGTGAAAAAGGTAGATGAGTTAACCACTCAATTCGTTTTACCACAAGTAAGCGCATCTTTCGAAGGTGTGATGAATGATTTCTTCCCAATTCCGAAACATGTATTTGAAGGGGAAGCAGATTTAGCGAAGAGTAAGAAAAACTTACAGCCTGTAGGATCAGGACCGTTTAAGTTTAAAGAGTATAAATCAGATGAGTACGTTGCATTAGATCGATTTGATGATTATGTAGGTGGGAAAGCTAAATTAGACTCTATCGTATACCGCGTTGTAAAAGACCGTAATACAGCAAATGTTTCACTGCAAAATGGTCAAATCAACATGAAAATGATTGAGCCGCAAGATTTTAAGAAACTAGATAGCACTGGGAACTTCTCAATGGTGACATTCCCTGAAGGTAGATTATTCTACTTATCTTATAACATGAATACAGATTTGATGAAGAAAAAAGAAGTGCGCCAAGCAATTGCGCATGCGTTAGATAAAAAAGAAATGATTAACTCAGCATTCGTTTCAGGTGAATTTGCAGAACCAGCAAATTCAATCTTAACGCCAGACGCTATGTATTATGCGAAAGATATTAAAGACTATAAGTATGATAAAAAAGAAGCGAAAGATTTATTAGCAAAAGCTGGCGTGAAAGATAACGAAAAAGTACGTGTGATGTATGTAACGAATAATAAAATCATGGAAAGCTTAGCGTTATATACACAACAAAAATTAAAAGAAGTTGGCTTAGAAGTTGAACTAAATGCATTAGATGCTAGTGCAGCAAGTGAAAAAGGCTTAGATAAAGAGAATAAAGAATATGACATTACATTTGGTGGTTACATAATGGGACCTGAGCCAGATTCATATAAGAGCTTATTCTTAAGTAATGCTGAATACAATTATGCACGATATAAAAACGCTGATTTCGATAAGTTATGGGAAGAAGCTGCAGTTGAAACAGATAAAACAAAACGCGCAGAGCTATACCATAAAATTCAAGAGACAGCTAGAGAAGACGTACCTTATCTACCAATCGCGTATCCGAAAGCAGTTATTGCAGTAGATAAAAAGTTTGATGGATTAAAAGAAGCGAAAGCAATTCCTGTCACAATGTTTGAAGATCTATCTAAGATTTATGAAGTGAAATAAGAAACAATAAAGAAGCTGGTGGAAATCAGCTTCTTTAGCTTGAGGGGGGAAGTTTGTGTATAAAGTAATTGCGAAGAGGCTTTTAAATGCAATTCCGCTTTTATTTGTTATTTCTATTATTTCTTTTCTATTAATAAAGCTAGCGCCGGGGGATCCCGTTCGAAACTTTGTAACGCCAAACATGAGTCCAATTGATGTGGAGCGTATTCGCAAAAGTTTAGGACTAGATCAACCAATTTACGTACAGTATTTTTTATGGTTAAAAAACATTTTAACAGGAAATTTTGGTTACTCACTTCA
This sequence comes from Bacillus cereus group sp. BfR-BA-01356, assembly GCF_022663635.1. Taxonomy (NCBI): domain Bacteria; kingdom Bacillati; phylum Bacillota; class Bacilli; order Caryophanales; family Bacillaceae; genus Bacillus; species Bacillus cereus group sp. BfR-BA-01356. The sequence goes on from NZ_JAKUFX010000099.1 coordinate 10,984, forward strand.
AAATCATCGTCCTGTTTTGGAACTTATCACAGAAAGATTACCTGCAACAATTGGGTTAATGGGATCATCTTTACTCGTCTCATTCGTAATCGCAATACCACTTGGACTATTTACAGGTGTGAAAAAGAATTCATTCTTTGACCGCATTGTAAACTTTATTTCATACGTTGGTATTTCTATGCCGGTTTTCTGGTTTGCACTACTATTAGTCTACTTATTCTCTTTAAAATTGAACCTACTTCCGAGTATGGGTATGCGCACCGTAGGTAAAGATTCTGTCTGGGATATTGTGCAACACGGCATTTTACCTTGTATGGTGTTAGCATTCCAAAACGTATCTGTTTATATGAGATATATTCGTTCAAGTACGATTCAGCAATTAGAAGAAGAATATGTACAAATTCAATATGCGTACGGCGCTTCAAAGAAAACGGTGTTATTTAATCACGTACTTCGAAATGTATTAATACCAATCATTACAATTTTCGGATTATCGATTCCAAGTTTAGTAGGCGGAGCGTTTATTACGGAAACAGTATTTTCATGGCCGGGTCTTGGTTCACTTGGAGTAAATGCTATTTTTAGATTTGATTATCCGATTATCATGGCAATTACATTACTATCATCATTCATGTTAATTCTCGGTAACTTAATTGCTGATATTTTATATGGCGTAGTAGATCCGCGCATTCGAATGAGGGGGTGATTTGGAATGAATAATAGGAGATTTCAAACGATAAAAAGTAGTTTTACGAAAAATAAGTTTGTACTAATGGGAGTTATAATACTTGCGATTTTAACGGTCGCATCAATTTTCGCATTCGTATCGCCGTACGATCCTAGCAAAATGTCGATTCCAGATCGCTTAAAAGAACCAAGTATGAGTCATCCTTTCGGAACGGATGATTACGGAAGGGATTACTTAACGAGAGCGTTATATGGCGGACGAGTTTCGCTTGCGGTCGGTTTCCTTGCGATGGTTGTTTCTATTACAATCGGTACTGCAGTTGGAACAATTAGCGGGTATTTTGGCGGAAAGTTAGACAACTTTTTAATGAGAGTTGTTGAAGTGCTTATGTCAATTCCATCATTCTTTTTAATGCTACTATTAAATGCGTATTTAAAACCAGGAATTACGACGTTAGTTCTTATTATCGGATTACTAACATGGATGGACACCGCCCGTATTGTAAGGGCAGAAACGTTATCTGTAAAAGAGCGTGAGTACGTTTTATACGCAAAAGTATCAGGACAAAAATCACTTATGATTATTGTAAGACATATCATTCCTAACATTTTATCAACCATTATTATCGCTGCGACATTAACAATTGCGACATCGATTTTAATGGAATCATCACTTAGTTTCTTAGGATTAGGTATTAGAGAACCAGATTCTTCTTGGGGCAGCATGCTAAACAATGCGCAAGGATATATTGGTGAAGCTTGGTATTTAACACTCTTCCCAGGATTCCTTATCCTTTTAACGGTACTTAGTTTTAACGTAATTGGTGAAGCATTGAAGAAAGCTTTCGCACCAAAAGGAGCCGGACATGAAAACTAAAGTGTTAAGTGAAAGGAGTGAGAAGCGTGTCTGAAAAACTACTAGAAGTGAAAAATTTAAAGACTTCTTTTTTCATAGAAAGTGGCGAAGTTGAAGCGGTTCGCGGCGTTACATTTCGCTTAAATAAAGGAGAAGTAGTCGGTATCGCTGGGGAATCTGGAAGCGGGAAGAGTGTAATGGCGAAGTCTGTTATGTCTCTCGTTACGTCACCAGGAAAAGTGAAAGAAGGGGAAATCCTTTTTCATAATGAAAACATACTTTCTAAATCTGAAAAAGAATTGCGTTCTATTAGAGGAAATCAAATTTCACTTATCTCTCAAGACCCAATGTCAGCGCTAAATCCGGTCGTGAAAATTGGAAAACAAATGACGGAAGTAATTATAAGGCATCAAAAAGTGAAAAAGAAAGAAGCAGAGCAGATCGCGATCAACTTGTTAAAACAAGTTGGCCTTTCGTCACCAGAAGAAAGGGTAAAACAATATCCGCATGAACTAAGCGGTGGTATGAAGCAGCGGGTTATGATCGCAATGGCGATGTCTTGTAATCCGGACCTTCTTATTGCTGACGAACCGACGACGGCACTTGATGTAACGATACAGGCGCAAATACTAGATTTAATGAAAAACTTAAAGAACGAAACAAATATGGCGTTACTTCTTATTACGCATGACTTAGGAATCGTCGCGCAAAACTGTACGCGCGTTATCGTTATGTACGGCGGGCTTATTATGGAAGAAGGACCTGTACTTGATATTTTCCAATCGCCGAATCATCCATATACGAAAGGGTTATTAAACTCTCTGCCAAAAATAGCGAACGGCGTAAAAGAAAGACTTGCTCCCATCCAAGGTGTAACGCCAAACTTATTAAACCCGCCACAAGGTTGCCCATTCGCAGAGCGTTGCCCGCATGCGATGGACATTTGTGAAAAAGAACGTCCGCCATATTTTGAAATCGGAAACGAAAGACGTTCCATGTGCTGGTTAAATGATAGGGCGGTAGGTGATTCACATGCATGAAGAAAACTTAATTGAAGTTCGGAACTTAAAAAAGTATTTTCCTATTAAAAAAGGACTATTTGGCAGGAAAACAGAGCAATTAAAAGCAGTCGATGACCTTAGCTTCACCATTAAAAAAGGTGAAACATTCGGATTAGTAGGAGAATCAGGTTGCGGAAAATCAACGACAGGAAGAAGCATCATTCGTTTACACGATGTCACTTCAGGTAACGTTTTATTCGACGGAAAAGATATCGCAAGTTTAAAGGAAAGTGAACTAAAAGAATATAGAAAACGAATGCAAATTATTTTCCAAGATCCATACGCATCATTAAACCCGGCAATGAACGTATTTCAAATTATTAGCGAACCGATGAACATTCACGGTTCCTACGAAAAAGAAGAGCAAAAAGAAATCATTTTAGACCTTCTGAAAAAGGTAGGCTTAAAAGAAGAACATTTATATCGCTACCCGCACGAATTTAGCGGGGGCCAGCGCCAGCGCATTAGCATCGCGCGCGCACTATCTGTAAAACCAGATTTTATCCTATGTGACGAACCAATCTCAGCACTTGATGTCTCAGTCCAAGCACAAGTCGTAAACATGCTGCAAGACATCCAAGAAGAAACAGGCGTCACATATTTATTCATCGCACATGACCTATCCATGGTAAGACACATATCAGACCGAATCGGAGTCATGTACTTAGGAAACATAGTAGAAATTGCCGATAGTGAAGACCTATACGCAAAACCGGCACATCCATACACACAAGCACTACTCTCATCCATGCCAGAACCAGATCCAACAAACACTGGTAAAGAACGGATTATCCTAGAGGGAGAAGTACCAAGCCCGCTCAACTCACCATCCGGCTGCAAATTCAGAACGCGCTGCAAATTCGCCACTGAAAAATGCGCACAGGAAGTACCGAAGATGGTTGAGATTGCGAAGGGGCATGAAGTGGCTTGTCATTTGTTTTAGGGGGAGAGCACTAGGGGGGACCTGGTGCTTTTTTGTTTTGTGTTGGGGTGTGGGATTGGTTGTTAGTTTAGGAGATAACGCGCTCGAAATTTGTCGGTAAATCGATATGTTGTGTCGAAACGTTGATATATTCGGAGTTACGATCGATATAATTGAATAATCGTTGATATATTTTTGTAAAGAGTGGGATTAGTTGTAGATTAATGTAGAAATTTAATGTTTTCGGAAAAAAGAATTGACTTCTATATTAGTTGTAACTAAAATAGTTGCATAAAGATGTAATTGATTTAGTTACAACTAATATCTGCTAAAAATATGATTTATATATTTAATTAAGGATGGTAGTTCATACGTTGCCACCCGGTGTAGAAAGTTACTAACACATTCAAATCGATGCATATTCTAAGCTTTAGTATTTTCTGTTACGGGGCAATAAGGTGCAACGTTATCTTTTGTTAAAAACCTTGGTGGATCTTTCTTTGGAAATATTAGTTTTGGGGAAATATAGTAAGGTATCTAAAAAAGAACAAGGTATAAAAAGATGTACTTATATAAACCAAAAATTTAGTTGAGCTGGATAATAAAAAAAAGGTAGGAGATTTAAATGGAGACGAAACAAGATAATCTTATTTACGTATGGGATGCATATTGTGGATGGTGCTATGGTTTTTCAGAAAGTATTAAAGGATTTTACAAAAACCACACTGAAGTGCCATTAACGGTTTTATGTGGAGGGTTATTTTTGGATAATTTACCAATGAAACACTTCTCATATATAGAAGAAGGAAATAAAAGAATTAATCAACTTACAGGTGCTGAATTTGGTCCTTCCTATCAAAAATTGGTGGAGGAAGGGACTTTTAAAATGAATTCGAAAGATGCTGCAATTGGTTTTTCAGCTTTACGCTCATTAGCGCCAGACCGTTTATTAGAATTCACTTCGGCTATGCAAAAAGCGTTTTATTATGAGGGCCAAAGTCTGAGTGATCCTGAAACATATCGTAAAATTGCAATCGAGCATGGTTTGGACCCTGAACAAGTATTAGAACGTTTAAACGCTCAAGAAACAATAATAGATGTCCAAAATGATTTTAATAAAGTTCGACAGCTTGGTGTTAATAGCTATCCTTCCTTACTTTTACAAAAGGATAATCAAATTATTCCTATTGGTGGTGGCGTAATGACACCGGATAAAATTGAAGCGCGTTTTAAAAATTTATATTAAGAAAATTTAGGATATAGTAGCAAACACGTTATCTTAGGCCACCTGACATTGATCTCCGGAATATTCGCTAGTACTATTACACTTTCAGATAAATGGGAGTGGGAGATTTTATCCCGCTTTAACGGGCAGTAAGACCCCCACCTCAAAATTCAGTGGAAGCAAAGAAGTTAGGTGGGGGATCAACTGTCCGTAAAAGTCCGATTGGTGTGGGCTAATAATCAGTGGGGGATGAACAAAACCCCCACTGATTAAAGTTTCACTTTATCGGAACAAGATAAAAATATGATAATTAGTTAATAACTTTAACAAAAGGAGAATAACATACTATGTTTAAAACAATCGATACAAATCAAAAAGATGTGAAATTAACGGTGTTTAGTTCGGACGAAAAAAGCTTTATGGTCACAGCAACATTAGTTGAGAAAGCAGGACATGCATTTTTAATAAATTCAAAATTTACTCAATCTGATTCGAAAGGAATTGTTGAGTATTTGAAAAAAAATAACTTATCTTTAGATAAAATCTTTATTATTCATGGGGATCCAGACTACTACTTTGGATTAGAGAGCATTAAAGCCGTTTACCCAGAAGCTATAGCGTATGCAACAGAGTCTACTGTTGAACATATCGTTCATTCTGTCTTAGGGAAATTAAAAGTTTGGAAAGACGCCCTTGGAGAAAATGCACCAAGTAACGTGGTATTACCTCAAGTGTTTAAAGAAAAAGCGATTGATTTTCAGGGGTTAACATTTGAACTAGTAGGCTTAGATCATTACAGAACTAGCCTATTTAATAAAGAACTAAAAGTATTAATTGGTGGTATTGATGTTTTTAACGAAATACATGTATTCTTAGCGGATACTAGCTCAAAAGCGGCTATGGAGGCGTGGATTGAGAACTTGAAAGTATTACAAGCATTACATGCTGACATAATTGTACCTAGCCATGGATCAATCGAAAAATCCCTAAATAATCAAGCACTTACTGCGACAATGGATTATCTAAGAACTGCGGTTCAAGCTTCTGAGGAAAGTGGAACTTCAAAAGATTTTGTGGCAAAACTTGAAGCAGCATATCCAGGCTATGCAAATAAAGGTGTATTAGAATTAAGTGCAAAAGTTGTAACAAAAGAAATGCCTTGGGGTTAATGATATGAATAAATATCAAAAGCTATTACATGAAACGTATGTGTTAACTGGCGAAGGGAAATTGGATGCGTTCAAAACGTATTTAAGTGAAAATGTATCTTGGACAGAAGCTGCTGGGTTTCCATATGCAGGTACTTATATAGGTCCAGATGAAGTAGTGAAAAACGTACATGAACGTCTTGGCACAGAATGGGATGACTATAGCGCTAAAGATGAAATCTATGCTTTTAATAACAATACTGTTATCGTGTATGGAAAATATAGTGGGACATATAAAGCTACAGGGAAATCGTTCATAGCAGATTTTTGTCACCTTTATAAGTTTGATGAGAACGATAAGGTTAAGAAGTTTATTCAAATTGTGGACAGTGCAACTGTTAATGAGGTATTAAGTTAGAATGAATCGTTTTTAATATGCGTTGTATAGGGGGAGGTTAGGATAAATGAAATTCCTAACATTACCCCTGACATTACATTTTGGGGAAGGTTTCTCCTTCTTCAAGCTTTTTATAGAAGAGAACTTATTTAAGTAGAAGAGGTAGGTATATATGAAATTAGAGAAAAGTTTAATAGTAATAATTATTTCTGTGTTTATTTTAGGAATTGTATCGACTTTGATATTTCAAGCTTCCACCGGTAATAACAAAGGTAACTCAATAAAGAGCGAAAATGTTGCTTCTGTATCAAAAGAAGTGAAAGAAAATGAAAAGAATAAAAAGATGGTAGTTGATTTCTATAATGAAGTTTTTAACAAACATAATATCGATATTATCCCTAAATATGTTAGCGAAGATTATAAGCAACATAATCCTTTTGTTGCTGATGGACGAAAAGCCTTCATGGATTTCTTTAAGGAGGATTTTGTTAAAAATCCTAATTCCTCTGCAGAGATTAAACGTGTAGTAGCTGAAGGGGATACAGTTGCTCTTCATGTACATTCTCGTACTAATTCTCAAGATAAGGGAGTTGCTATAGTGGATATATTTCGTATCAAGGATGGAAAGATTGTCGAACACTGGGATGTAATTCAAGAGATTCCAAGTGAAGCAGCTAATGATAATACGATGTTTTAGATAGAAGATATATTTAATAATTGTTTAATTGAGAGTGCTTTGTAGAATTTAGATAAGTAAAGGAGATGTCCTAGTACTATGCCTGGGACATCTCCTTTTTGTTTTAACGATATTTAATTTATTGTTATTTGTATTTTTTATGTACTACTATTCAAGTACATATCATTTCAGGCGGTTTTCTTTTATCCCGCATTAACGGGCAGTAAGATCCCCACCTCAAAATTCAGCGAAAGCAAAGAAATTAGGTGGGGGCGGGCTGCCCGTAAAAGCCCAATTGGTGAGGGCAAAGTTTCACTTTATGCTTCTATATTTTCCCTCTTCTACACCAGCAAAAGCAAATCAGATAAAAATGTAGGGCTTAAGTAACTAAAATAAAGAAAAAGCCATACAAGTAGTATGACTTTCTTTGCGGAACAATTAAGCTTGTGGTGCAGGCGGTCTTCCATGATCGTAAGTAGGTGCACCAGTATCACCATCAGCTATACCCCAAGGCTCCCCGTGTGTGTAAGATGAAGACCACCCTTCTCCATGTGTATATTCTGGAGAAGTACCGATATGCCCATCACTAAATGCTAAATCAGGTCTTTGTGGTGCAGGTGTGTCACCTTTGTTTAATGCCGAAAATTCTAAGTTGTTACTTATACCAAAAGTCATAATTCCAGCTAACGTTAAACCTGCTATTGTTAATCCAAACTTTTTCATTACTTTAACGCCCCTTTAGCTAATAGTTTTTTCTTTGCTTCATTACTCATATAAAAATATTTACTAGCCTTCACATGATGTTCCTCTGCATAAAATTTATTCGCTAATCGTTCTGCATATTCTTCAATGCAATCCCATAACTCTTCTTTTTTAAAGTATGAAACTCCTGCTAATACAACAGCTTCTAATTCTGTAGTGTTAGACGTGTTGTTCAATTTTTCTAAGATTTTAAAGCGATATTGATATTCTTTATTTGCTAATTCATTGCAAATGTTTAAGCCTTTTTCGATGAGTTGAGATGCTATTGCCGTTTCGCCTAATTTTAAATTTTCATCTGCTTGTAAATATAGGGCTTTAAAGTGATTTGGTATATTTTCTGTAACCTCTGATAAGTGACGAATTGCTAAAGAGGATAGATTTTGATTTGCATATAATAGTCCGATGTTATTTCTAACACGTAGTAACAATGTTCTTTCATTTTTACTTTTTAGAATATCTATGGCAGTGTTAAAACTTTCTTCGGCTTGTTCAAATTGCCTTAAATCTATACAAGCTAATCCAAAAACATTGTCACATAATGCTACATTAATTTTATAGCCTGTGTGTTTAGAGAAAATATCTTTAGCTATTCGTATGTAATCAATAGCTAAAAGCGGTTTATAGATTTGATAATAAAATGAAGCTAAACGGTAATTAAATTCAGCTTCTTCTACTTCATTCATTGCGTACATTAAAAGTTTTTTCGCCTTCTCAAAATATACTTTTGCTTCATTATAGTCTGCAAGAATTGTGCTGTGAATAGCTTTGAAGAAGTGATAATAATAGGATAAAAAACTACTATCAGGTATATCAAAGGAGTTAATTTCATTAAAGCTATCTTTTGTAATGTTAAATCCATCGGTTAGTACTTTATATCTAAAGTCTAATAATGAATAGTATAATAATAAATTTTTATCTTCTTTTATACTGGAAAGCTTATCTTCAACTTCTTGTTTTAAGTTTGTTGCTTGTACATTTTGATGTTGTAGTATAGCTTGATACCAGTCATTAAATAATTTTGAAATCTGTTCATTACCCTTCACTGGAACACGCATATAATCCCTTCCTTTTCTGAATAGTCTTACATTAAATGATAGCAAGAATAGAATATAATGGAAATTGAAATTTAGTATTTCTCAACATTTGTTTAACAATTTTATTTTCAATTATATAACTAATCGTATTCATTCTAACTGTTTAGTAAATTCAAATATTTGGTACAGTGAAATAATTCTACACGGTACAATTTTTTTATAAATGCTATGAATGCCGTTAAAGAAAAAGCAAAGAAAGACTTCCAAGATGATTACATGACACAGAATTACGTAGCAGATGAACAATCTAAGGTATTTGATTATATAAATGGTATTGAACTCAAATCCCAGGAAGAACTAAACGTTATGAAGAAAGTGATCAACGACTTCCCTAATGACTTCATGACTACTGAATATGTTTATAACAGATAAAAGCTATGAACAAGCAGTAATAAGATATTATGCTTTTCATTTTTTCGCAAACAAAATATGGATAAATACGTTAAAATAATATTCGGATGGGAGTCCAATACATATTATTAAAATTAAAGTGGTTCAAGTCGGAGAAAGGCCCCTTTTGGTGTCTTTCTTTTGTGTTTATAACTTTTTTTAGAAATTATTTGAAATATTATACAGTTAATTATATTATTATGTGTGTATGATTTCTGGTTTTAAAAATTACAAAAATTAATAGGGGGGAAACAATAATGAAGTTAGGAAAATTAGCATTAATTGGGGCGTTAACTTTTAGCGGTTTTACTGCAATAGAAATGAGTAAGCCTACCTCACAAGCAGCTGCAGCTTACTCAGATCCACTTAATGATGATTGGGGATTTAAAACCATTGTGGATTTACAAAATTCAGAGGAAAGTACATATCAACCAGATTGGAAGATTGGGAATTTAATAACTGGTGATACATTTTACTTAGCGCAACACTTTGGTAGAGAACATTTTGGTGCGCAAATGAAAATTTTTAAAATCCACACAAATGGTATCCTAGAACGATTCCAAACAATAGAACCAGAATTTATTCCTGGAACAGAAATTTGGCAAACCCCTATCACAGATAGCTATACAAGTGGTACTTATGTAGCTGCAATTAAATATCGTGGTGAATTCACGTATTCAAATCAATTTACAATCAATTAGGGATGTAATAAATTGAAAAAAGACTCACTTGGGTTTCTTTTCTTCTGTACATTATATCTATTACGTGCTCATTTATTTTTTACGAAACCCACCCTTTTGCTTTGGACGGCGACGAGGAGTGGGTTTTTTGTTATCTTTTTCTAAAATTTGTTTCCTAAAAACATACGCAGAAACTTCACGTACAATGGCTTTCACAAATTCTTTTAGAAGCTCAAACAAAAACTCCATAGGTATATCACCCCCTTTCCTTCCAAATGGAAAGAAGGGATAACCAATCACACTCACAATATACAGTTAATCCTATTTTATTATACTAGTACAATCTCACCAATATAAAAAAGGACCACCATTACTGGCAGTCCTTTTTTGGTAGTTTTAGAAATTAAATTATAACATATTAATATACAAATTAAAAATATACCTTTACAAAAGATACTATAAGTTTTTTATAATTCTTGATTTCTCAATTTTCATTGCATGATGAATTTTTCTATAAGTATTAACAACTAACATTAAAATTATCAATCCACTAAATTATTAGAAAAAACTGGTTATCTATATAATCATTTGGTAAAATATAGATATAATTTAAGAGGGTAAAGTTAATATAGACCAACTAAGTAATGCTAAGAAAATATTTTATTGCATAAAAAAAGGCTCCATTGCTGGAGCACTCAAAATAAACAAACGAATTAAAACAAGAAACAGACAATTTAACTATATAGATAAAACATGAATAAATCTATATATATGTAAAGATGCATATAAAAACTCTATTTATTGATGCTATAATAGGTTTACTCGATGATTGTTATATTTTTTTATGGTTTTTAAGCAATAAATACCTTCTTAACACCAATTGTACAAGTAAAAGAAGACATCTTAAGCGATGTCTTCTTTTCTTATATAATAACAACACAATAAAATTAAGATGGTTCAAGTGGGAGGAAGGCACCTTTGGGTGTTTTTTCTTTGTCGAATTTGCCTAATAGGGGCAGCACCACATCACTATCAAGCTAAGATTATACAATATCAAGTATAGTAGAGATTATTTCTTTTTTCTAAAAGCCAGGCTTAGAAAATTTAAAGGTTTGCATGCGAAATAAACCCT
>NZ_JAKUFX010000100.1:0-21528 GCF_022663635.1 Bacillus cereus group sp. BfR-BA-01356
TGTATTTACCAGCTGGTAATTTCTCAAACTTTGCAATGCCTTGTTCGTTTGTTTTTCCTTTTACAACTTCCTGGCCTTGCTCGTTATAGATCGTAAACTCTGCACCTGGTAACTTGTTGTTTCCATCGGCTACGTCTACTTTTGTAATTTCTAAGCTACCTTCAATCTTTTTGTTTTTTACGGTGTGTTTAATAATTTCACCATCCGCTTTAATTTCAAAAGAGAATGTTTCTTCATGTGACACATAACCTTGTGGCGCAAGTGTTTCTTTGTATGTGTACTTTCCTGCTGGGAGTTTATCGAACTTTGCAATGCCTTGTTCGTTTGTTTTTCCTTTCACGACTTCCTGGCCTTGCTCGTTATAGATCGTAAACTCTGCACCTGGTAGCTTGTTGTTTCCATCGGCTACGTCTACTTTTGTAATTTCAATTGATCCTTTAATCTTTGTATTCTTTGCAACTAGCTCAATTGTTTTCCCGTTTTCAGTAATGCTAAACGGAATCGGGTCTTTTACCAGCACATAGTCCGCTGGTGATGTTTTTTCGATGAATTGGTACTTTCCAAATGGGATATTATCAATTTTGATTAACCCGTTTTTGTCTGTCTTATGCTCACTGATCTTCTTTCCTTTTTCATCAGCTAGGATAAAAACAGCACCTTCTAATTTTGTTTTCCCATCTTCATCTACTTTTACAAGCTGTACATTTCCTTTTACTTGATCGTTTTTCACTTCGAATGTAAGTGTTTGATTATGCTCTTTTACTTCAAATGGATACTTTGTTTGATTTAATAAGTAACCTTCTAATCCTTTCGTTTCCTGGAAGTAATACTTTCCAAACGGAAGAGAATGTACTTTCGCAATCCCTTCTTGATTTGTAGTTACTTTTGTGACTGCCTTTCCTTCTGGCGTAAATACTGTAAATTCAACGCCTGGGAGAATCTTGCCTGTATCACTTACCTTTTTAATTTCAATATTGCCTTTGATTTGTACATTTTTCATTTCAACAACAGCAACTTCACCCGTTTTCACTTCAAAAGGTTTTGGTGTAGCATCTAACACATATCCAACAGGTGCTTTCACTTCTTTTACAGTGTATGTGCCAAGTTCTAGGTTGCCCATTTCAGCGATACCATTTTTGTCAGCTGTAATCGTTCCCATAACTTGTTGATTGCTGTTTGCGATTTCAAATACTGCGCCTGGTAGTGGCTTTTGGTTTTCATCCACTTTCATCACTTTTAAAGCTCCATTTGCTTTCCAGAATACTTGTAAGTCTGTGCTTCTTTGTTCTGTACTGCGCTCTAATAATACAGTTGCATCTTGAATCGTACTTGTTCCTTTATATACGATTGCATGAACATTCGTTAGATTTGAAACGACTTTTAGAGATAGTTCACTACTCTTAGAGGATTTTGGTACTTGAATACGGAACTTTTCTCCTAGTTGGAATGTTTCTTTCACTTCACCTTGTTCTGTGACAATACGTGTGCCTTGTGGTGCATTGTTCATTTGTACTTGAAATGTACCTTTTTTTGCATTTGTTTGAACGTTGTATGTTGTTGTTTCGAAATATTCACCGTTTAATTGTGCTTCTTGTTTATCCGTTGGAATGACATTCATCCAGACATCTTGTGTATCCTGGCTTTGATTTGCCGCGTGAATAATGTTCTTTGCCGCTTTTTGAACAGCCGCATTTTTGAACTGTAATTCATCAACGGAAATCTGGCCAAGTGCATTCCAAAGAGCTAATTGTGTCGCGTAATGGGCTTCTTGCCAATTAGAAACACCTAAACTTTCTGGTGTTTTCTGTGGGTATCCATTCATTAAGACACGATAGGATACATCATCTGTTTTTCCTGCTTCTGGTAAATCCTCTCCATTTGGGGATTTTAAACCGTATACCAGGCAATACGCGATTTGACCACTAGCGTTCTTTAAAAGCTCTGTACGAACATCTTTCCCATACTGCGGACTATAGGCCCAATCCATCTGATACCTTTCTCGATTGATTACCTCCGCACTGGCTTGATTCAGTGGAATCAAGAAGCTCATCAAAAATAAAAGTACACTCGTAAAGAGTAGTAGTGTTTGATACGATCGTTTCAAAACCATTTTTTACAGCTCCTTTAGGATTATTCAGTTTTCAAAGGACGGAATATTCAGAATTTTAATTTTCTAAATATAGAAATTTACACTTTAGTGATAATTATTTCGTCTTTTAGCCGAATTTCATTTACAATACATTTAGTAGGAATATGAACAAAATAAATGTAATCAATAACATAAGGTTAATTCAATCTGTGATGGGTATTGCACGATAATATGTTGGTCTGAAAAGTTTCTCGATTGGAACTTCAAGAAAATCAGCCATTTTTTTGGCTTTATTGGCTTTGAGACTCCTTCTCCCGATTTCAACATCATATAATGTGCCGATCGGAATTTTAGCGCCTTTAGAAACTTCCTTAATACTTAAACCTTTGGATTCCCTGTATTCTCGTACAACGGTTTTATTTTCTGACGCTAGCATTTTTTCAACCTCCCTTCCCTTAATTACATTGTATTCGGCTTAAAGCCGAAAGTCAACACTTTAGTATTAAAAATAACACTAAAGTATAAAAAAAGGAGGATTATACCTAATGGATAACAATATATTTGGGAAAAATATACGAAAGTTAAGAGCAATGAAAGGCCTTAGTCGAAAAGAGTTTGCTCAAGCCATAAATACACCATATAGTACCGTAACAAGCTGGGAAAATGGAGATAAAGTCCCTAAGATTGAACGTCTACCGACAATCGCGAAATTTTTTAATGTTAGTGAATCAAGACTTTTACACCATCAAATGAGTGATAATGAAATTTTAGAAAAAGATAGTAGTGAAACCGACCCAATAGAACGTATGGCTCAAATTTTGATTGAAAAATATAGAAATGTTCCAGAAGAACACAAACCAAGAATCGAAAAAGAAATTCTTAGGATGGCGCAACTTCTGGAAATTGAAATAGAAATGCAATCGCAACACGAGGAGTAGAGCGCATCATAATAACAAATTAGAGTACATATAATTATCTATACTTTTTATTTAATTACGAGTAATCAATATCCAAATGGTTTGTACTATCATATAAATCAATTAATTTTCCCATGATTTCTAAATCTCCATTACATGCCTGAACAATTTGAACAATAAGTGATTCGCAATTAGCTTTATTTTGAATATTTTCCATATAACCGCTCCTTTTTTGGGATTAATTGATATTCTTGTTCGCCGAAATCCAGTTCGAACATTTAAAAAACTGTTTATAAAGTAACAAAAGACACCGTATAAACGGTGTCTTTTGTTACTTTTTGTTTTTCTACAGTCAGCCCATTCCTCCAGGATCGACCATATATTGCACATTATTAGAATTTTGGACCTTATTTTTTTCTGAAATACTTAATCCACTTAATAAAATTAATGATACAGTACATAAAATGGCTAGTTTTTTCATTTTACGCCTCCACATTTTAACAATTCTTTACAATCATTATAAGCCTTTGTTGCATATTGGGCAAAAAAGTAATCACCATTTTCAATGAATAATTTTTTTGATTCGGCTATTATATCCAGGTCCATTTTTGCTTGACCTAAATAACAATACTGAATTGGCGTCAGTTTTTTATTTTTATTTTTTAATTTCATTAATATTTCTATTGCTTTTAAATACTCTTTCTTTAAAACAAAATACAACGCTAATTCTGCTGGATGGAGCTGTTCTAAGTTAATTGTATCTATTTCTATATTGTGTATAAGTTTTAAAAAGTTCATGTTATTTATGGCTATTCTATACTTAAAATCACATTTATTTTCTAATTCTTCAAGTGCTTTTAAAGTAAAATCATATGACTTTTGATAATCCGAAAATAAAAAACTCTCTCCTAGCCTCAAATTGTTCATCGCACTCATAACGGGGAAATATTGTATATTTTCATACATCATTAATTTACTATTTTGTTCTCTAAATTCATTGACTTTTAGCCTTCTTAATAAAGCATAACTCCAAATGTCAGTAATCCAGTAATTATAAAGTAGTTTTAAATCCTGATTTTTAATCTTAGAAATATTGGTAACAACACGATCTCTATATGTATCAAACATTCCGAAATCACCGATATCACCACTAGAAAGTAAGTATAAAATATCACAAAATATCTCCATATCTAAATTTTCTTTTTTAGGAACTGTTTTTCGAATATCTTCTAAACACAAAAGATGTTCCTTCGGATTTCCGCCCCTGGGACGTTCATAGAACAGTTTAAAAAGTGGAGAATATTTTTTTACATTATAATCTGTATGGCTACTAGATAAATCAACTAAATATTTTAAAATCGAGGAATAACAGTTAAGATAAGCGATAACAAATAACCTTTTCATATTAATTTTTACATTTCTTTCATATTGATCAAAAATGTTTATACAACATTCTTCATGAATGTTTCTTCTATCAGGGAAAAGAACTTTCGCCATTTTAAACACACTAAACATTGAAACTTCTTTATTGTATTTAAACAAATCTGTTAAAGTAGACTTAGAAACTTTTGCTTCAACAGCAAAACAATCATATGTCTTATGTGCATTATTAATTTCTTCTTGTAATTTCCTATTCCAGTAGTTCATACATTCCCACCTCTTGAAAGAAAATTCAGACATATTCAATATATTATATCAAACGATTGTTCTGAATGAAGGGTTTTATTACAGAAATAGGTAAATGTACATGTTTCTCAATATTTTTCAGACAAATAGAGACCTTTAAACAACTATTTTCTATACAAAATAAACACATTATTAACACTTTAGTGTAATTTTTACTTTCAAAAGATTGATATTCTGTAAGAAGAACGATAAAATATATTTATCAAAACAAAAAAAAACCTACCTCACAAATTTTTAATTGGTTGTTCCGGTCGGCAAACTAGACACCAATTAAAAATCCCAGAAAGTAGGGTTTTTAACGCATAGAATTTATTCACTTATATACGTTTATTTTAGCACAAAGTGAATCTCTTGTGAAGAAAATCCTCTACTTTTCCTTAACAAATGTGTGGTGGAAAAAATAGGAGGTTTTTTTGTGCTACTAAATAACTTTTTGCTAAGTACAGCAAAACGAGAATTAAGCCCACAACTGGTTCATGTTCCTACAGGTGCTATTAATAAAACAGTACAAAAAGTAATTAAAGCTATCGATACAATTCTTTTAGATACAGAAGGTAAAACCACTAAAGATTTCTTCGTACAAACACCACGCCGCTATAAGGCATTGGAAGTTGTTTTATCTTACCTAGTACAAGAAGGATACTCTCAAATGAGACAAAATCAAATCAGTGAAAAATCGGGTATTTCTGTACCGATCATCAACTTTATTCTGAATTGGTTAGAGGATCTTCAAGTATGTCATCAAATCAAAACAAGACGTCATGGTAAGATTGCACCATCTATTTACATATTAAGCCTCAATACTAATTATTTAAAAATCATTGAGTATTTTAAGCAAAAATGGGCGTTTTCCATTGATATTTTTTCTACATTTACTAAGTTTCTATCTAAAAAACTAAGTAAAAAACAGGAGAAATCTATAGATCAAACCGAAAAACCTACTGTGCCTACATGCCAGGGAATAGATATATTGGATGCTGTTGCTCCTACAAATGAAGAAGTAGAAGAAAAACAGCCAATGAATGCCCCTGATTCGGGTGAAAAGTTAGAACTACGCTTCCGCGAAATGGATGAGTTTATGAGCGAAGATCAAAAGAAACTGTATATGTATATCATAAGTAAAGATACAAATATTACTGAAAAAGATGCTTATACAATCGCATTACGTATGCCGCCAGACGTAGATTGGGAAGCAAGAAAGACTTTTGAGGATTGTGTACAGTTTTTTGAGATAAACAAATCACAAGAAAGTACGCCTGCACATTTCGTAACAATCTATACAAAACAGTTAACTGCAAATAGGAAGCGTAGACAGCAACAAGCAAAAGAACGCACAACAAATATGGTATTTGGAAAGCCAATCAAGAGTCTCATACCGTCAATGGATTTATTCAAAAAAATGATTGATCCAAACGCCTAAATCTCATTTTCCACAAAAAAATAATTGTTTTATAGCCTTGTTCAAAAAATCCCCTCCTAACAAGGCTTTTTGTCATGCCATTCTTTATTTTAATAGATTAAACATATTATCAATCTATTATATCTTTGTGAATTAAGGGCGTTTTTCACAAAAAATCCACTATGAATTTATAATTGAATTGAACCTGCTCTTAAATCAGCAATTAAATAAGAAGAATTTTCTAATCCCTTGTGAGAGTAAGGCTTATTGGGCAAAAATAAATCCTAATATATTTAATCATTTTAATTTTTTTTAAAACAAGATTTATTATAAATAGTATCCCATATTGGGAACTATATTTTTCTAGATTTTTAAACATAAACCCCCAGATCAAACTAAATACCAAAATAGAACTCTTCTTATCATTTAATATACAAATTTACGGAACACCGAATATCTGTAGACAGTATAAATACTAATATTCGTGATTTTTACCATAAATATATAGTACAGCACTTTAAAAACAAACGAGCATTTCAGTAAAGAGAATAAACTCAGAATTAATTCAGAATAATATGAGATAAATCTACAGAATTAGTTGTGACAACATACTAAGGTTATTCTGAACTTATTCTTATCTTAAACTCATTGATAGAACTAGGTTGCGGGGAATATTTAGAAACTTAGATTTACCTTGAAGCTCTCCTGGTAAGGGTATCTTGATTCAGCTATGAATCAGATTCCGTTGCCAGGCAGATTTTCATAAAACTACGTAGGCGGGGCGGCGGCCATTCCCAATCCTCGCATATCGTCCTCCTTCAACATCGGCCCATCATTCGCCTTCCACTCATTCCAATACATCTATATATCCACCTATATCACAACTCCACGCCCTGTCTAGCCAGGCCCATATGTCTCCGCATAGCCCCGCAATGTCCTGGCCCTGGAATCCCACAAGCCCCACAGAAGACACCTCGATCTAAAATCCCCTATTGCTTGTTTGTATGGTTCTCGTATATAATTGCGGTACACAATTTTTAGGATAAAGGAGTATATAAACATGACTTGGGAAGTTTCTGTTGATGTTTTCCTTTCTGATTTGTTAAAACATGGCCGTAAATCTTCCACCGTTAAACAATACCGCTACGATCTCACACTTTTCACATCATGGATTCAGAAATACGTCAAATTACCTCCAGAATCGTTTTTTCGTTCTTTTGATACAAATATATTAGAAAGATACTTAAAAGCTCTTAAAAAGGGACGTGGGGCGTCAATTTCTAATACCAAGCGTGTACGAGGTATTCTGATTAACTTTTTACAATTTCATGGCGCGGCCCAGGATTTAAAAAGTGATGTCTCTCCTCCTGGACTAACTTCTAAACACTTTGCATCGGATCAAGAAATAAAAAAACTATTTCGCGTCATGCGTAGTTATAACGGATTAACCGACTACCAAGCAACTGGAAGAAAATTTATTCTAGAACGTAATCTTTTATTAATTCATTTCATGTTAGATTATGGGCTATCTATCCAGGACATTCTTACGCTTTCTATGCATGATATACACTTTGGGACGAATACCATTACCCCAGGAGGGATGCACGCCTACAAACGATCTATTACCCTTTCAAAAGAGCATGTAAAACTTGCCTTATCGTATTACAACAAAATTCCTAATCTTGTTAGGCCGCGCCAACAAACGGGCGATCCCTTCTTTGTGGCGTTTGATTTCGGCCCGCAAACGTTCCGCTGGGACTATGAAAAAGATCAACCCGCCGCTTTAACTCGAATCGCTGTACAACGCATGTTACAGAAAGAAGCAAAACGGGCTGAAATTCATGTCACGCCTACCATGCTACGGAACCGTTTTATATTAAATGCGTTACAGAATGGCATGAAACCCATTGAAATTAAAGCGCTTTTGGGATTAAAAAGCGTTGAAGCCCTGCATAGATACGTTCAATTCTGGAATAAACAGCAATAACATGGGTGCTACCTCGTAATGGAACGATTTTAAATTGTGATATAATGAACAAAAAGATAGATATAGAGGAGCTATTATGACAGAAGAACAGTTATTAGAGCTTGCGGAAGAAATTTATCAACAATCATTTGAAGCAAATATTTTTTACGAAATAATGATGCAAATAGAAAGAGAAAAAGTGGAATATTTTGATGAGATAAGAGTTTCCTCTGCTTTCTATTCTTACATTTATAATTCATTAGTAGTTTCAACGTTTGCAGTCGTGTCCAAATTGTATGATAACACTAAACGCGATCATGCAATTAGCGTTAAAAAATTTCTTGATCGATGTATTGAGTACAAAAAATTTTCAACTGAATTGATAGTAAGTGAATCAACACCAGAAGAATTTTTTAAATTAAAAAAACAAGAATATGAACAATTCGAAAAAAATAACAGCTTAGACTGGTTGTATGCTCAAAGGAATAATATATATAGTCATAATACTAAGAAGGCTATGAGAAATACGGATCAATTAATTGAAAAAAACCCTTTAACAAGAAAGCATATAAAACAATTTATTGATTTCTCACTTGAACTAAGTCAAGTTGTCATTTCTTATTTGACAGGCAAATTAAGAGCTTCATTACCAAAAAATATTTCTGATTTAAAAAATACATTGATGTTAGTTCGTATAGGGAATGAATATGGAGAGACTTATATTAGTGAAAAATTAGGTGAATAAATCGATAAAAAGCCCTGGTACAAGCAAAACCAGGGCTTTTTTGTGCTATTTGTTAACTTTCGAAAACAATTTCTAAAAAAACAAGTGCCCCAGGCGAAACATTACGTTTATTAGTGATTAATTACAATAATGATGATAGCGGCCCATTAGAAGAAGTCATGGGAGTTGAAGAAGCCGCCGAAAAGCGGGATATGCCACGAGGAACAATTAAAAATTTATGTGCTTCGGGAGAAGTAAAAGCCAAAAAAATAGGTAACAGATGGATTATTTCAAAAAGACAGTCGACCCCACGATCTAAAAACAATTAAATTATGTGAAAAATCAATAAAAGTCAATACAAATAAATACAAGTAAATACTAATCAATACGAAAAACACTTGTATTTTAATGATTTTTATAGATTTCCATTAATAATTTTGTATTGACTTGTATTTATTTGTATTAATTTGTTCGTAATTGTATTGACTTGTTAAAAGTGTTTAGCATATAATGGAATTAAGTTAATCGATAAAAAATAATCTTTAGGAGGTTTTTATATATGGCAATTCTAAAAGCTGGTGCGGATGCGGGAAACAGTGGTTTAAAGTTAAATGTATTAGGTCTTGATCCTTTATTCATACCAAGTATTTATTCACATCACATTGGAGAAGCAACAAACATTTTGAGTGATGAGGATATTTCTGTTGAAGATTTAGAAAACAACATTGATGTTACAATTTCATCACCTACCTTAAAAGCAAACAATCTGCGTTACATTATTGGTCAAAAAGTGATTGATGAAAACATTAAAGGTATTGAAATGGAAAAGAAATCGGATAAATCGAAAGATGATCTTGTGCTACTTGTTACATTAGCTGGTTTAGCAATTACAGCTATGAAAAAACAACCAAATAAAGATAAAATTGATGTTACTTATGATCTTTCTGTTGCATTACCTGTCGCAACAATTACGCCTCAAACAGCACAAGAATTTGTAGAGCGTTATATGAATCATCATACAGTAAAATTCCATCACCCAAGCGGACGTGAAGTAGTAGTTAATATCCAAATTGAATTTTGCAAGTGTTTACCAGAAGGTGCGGCGGGTTCATGGGGAATCGTTTATGATGAAAAAGGTAAAACCATCAAAAGAAAAGTAGAAGCTACAGAAGGCAAAACTACAGAAATAGACTTTGTTGACAAAACAATATTATCTTTCGATATTGGCGCTGGTACGACAGAAGAAGTTGTTTCTCATGGTGTTAGTTTTAAACATAAAATGAGTCGTGGTTTACCATATGGAGTGAAAGAAACTTTACTTGATATTATCAAGGTTTGGAACTTAAACAATAAACAAAAGACAATAGACAGTATTGCTGAATTTAATGCAATTTATCTTGATTCTGAACATCCTCGTCATATTCGTTTAAAAGAGGCATCACGTGGCGCATTATTAGGTTTAGCAAATCGAATTGCAACTGATATTATTAATAAAATTGATGATATGAAAGATGATCCGTATGTATTCATTTATGGTGGCGGTGCCGCAATCATAAATGAAAGCCTACAGCAAATTTTACAACAAAAAGGACGTTTAACAAATGTCATTTTCTTAAAAGACCCACTTTTCGTAAATGCACGCGGATTACTTGTGTACACATGCTCTCCAAGATTTGAAGAATTAAAAGAAAAAGCGCTTGCTCCTGTCGGTGAAAAATAATGGCTCGTAAAATATACAAAGCTGGTGATAGAGCAAATGTCTATATTAAAAAAGACATTTCACCAGAAATGATCGATTTTATTAACAAACAAAGTGATCTTACAATGTTCTTTTTGTATGCGGCGCAACAACTCCATAAACAAATTGGTAATACAGATGTAGCGGAAATTTTACCACGTAAATACACATTTACATTGGATAACGAAACACAGCCTTTACCAATCAAACACAATGAAGGTTCAAAAACTGTTCATACACCTGTTTCGGATCAAACACACATCGAAACAAGTCAAGAAATAACGAATTCTGGGGAATCCCATGTTGAAGAAGAAAATACATCATGGAATAAACTGAATGATTTAGACGATGATCCGTATGCATAATGCAAAGAAAGAGTTGTTCTTTTATAAGAGCAACTCTTTTTCTTTTAATTTATAATAAAAGTATCAAAGAAAAAGGAGAGAAGTTCATGGCTTATAATTTTGTTACAGAAAAACTTTACAGTATTGATTTTGATGAATTAGAAATTATGTTTAGAGAAAATAATTTGCTAAATTTCCAGTATCAAGAGGAATGGCTTAATGGTTGGTTAGAAATATTAAAAAGAGCGGATCAAAACACAAATATCAAATTCGAAAATGAAAATAAACACAACCTCTCTTTTAAAGGTTTTGAAATTTTTCAAAAAAAATTGATTTTTCCTTCCTTTACATTTTATTTCAACTTTGTAATTACAGGTGCCCGCCTTTTCATAGAAAAAACAAACCCAAAAATCAAAAAAATCTCATTGGATAGTATACAGAATAAGTCATTTCCTTTAGAATGGACCCCTACCGACAACTGGAAGGGTTCTGTAAATAATCAAAAACCAATTATATGTACAGGGTTTCCACTCGGCATGAATGAATACCTACTGATTGATGGAAACCATCGATTAACAGCGAAAATAAATACACGACAAAAATCCGTAAAATCGTATATTATCAGCCCTCAAGAAATCGTAGATCATAGAATACTACCAACGTTAATTGATGCAAGTATGTATCTATTTATCATTGAAACCTCAAATTTTTCGAAAGCATTATCAGAAAATAAATATACCCATAAACAAATTTTTGACTCTTCTTTAATACATTCAGCATTTGAAGAAGTTTTAAATTAATAAAAAAGAGTTGTTCTTTCATAAGGGCAACTCTTTTTTCATTAGGGTTATCTTTATATTGATTTGAAAGTCATGAAGATTATTTAAGAAAATACTTACAAAGACTTGATTAAACAAAGATTACACTTCAAAATTGGAATTGAACGACCTTTGAGCGAGGGAGGATAAACATATGAATGATACAACATCACAAGAACGCGCTTACTGGACACATGAAGTATCTGAAAAACTAAAAATATCTGATAGCACTTTAAAGCGCTGGGCGAATGAACTAGAAGTGAGCGGGTACAAATTCGCAAAAGGTGCAAATGACAGTCGTGCATTTACCGCTCATGACATACAAGCGTTAGAAAAGTATAGGTATTTGACCAAAAAACAAAAAGTAAAAAAAGAAGAGGCTGCAACAGCTGTTGTAGAAGAGTTTAAAGAAAAAACGAGCGATTGGGCGCCCCCCGCTCACCAAGAAAATGAACTAACTTTAACTAGCTCACAAGTCGCTCAAACATTAGAAACTTTCATGAGACAACTTCAAGAGCAAGAGAAAACGAATCAACAAATTCTTCAAGAATTACAGTCTGCTAACGAGTTAAATAAAACTCTATTATTGCAATATGAACAATTGAAACGGGATTTTGATGAAATGCGTGAATCACAAAAACTTATAGCGTCCACCCAAGAGCAAAAACAAGGATTTTGGTCTAAGCTCTTTTCAAAAAATAAAGACGTATGATGAAAAAATTACATCATACGTCTTTATTTTTATTCCATCACACAAATTATTTTTCTTCAAAACTAAATTCTAATTTGCTGTTTGCAATTCGAATCTTTTTCTATATTTTCTTGTATGTAAATGTCAAAGTTTTTCTGGAAACCGCCTTGCAAAGATTTGTTGTATGATGCCTAAGTCAAATCTTTGCATTATATGTATACCAGATTCCAATCATAAAATTAACAAAATCGTTCGTCTGATTGCTCTATGAATTTATGAAATTCTAATCGGAAATTTAAATTTTTAAAATAATGGGTAGAATATTTTCTAAAATATATGTCCAAACTTGTAAATAAATTAACAAGTTTAGGAGATGTGTCATATGTTTTTTAAAGATAATAAGACTCTTTTAAAAAAATGGCTAGATCGTCATGGGATTGAACAAAAAGAGATACTGAAAGCTACAAAAATATCTAGCGCAACTTTAACAAAGGCTTGTCGCGACAAAACGTATATCCCTACACCCCTTGTAATGAAAAAACTCTTGAAAGCTATTAGAAAAGTAGACCCTTACGCACAGCCACATGACTTTTGGAAAATGTAAATAGGCACAAGAACCATTGCCCTTGTGCCTTTGCTTTATCCGTATTGTTTTTGTAAATTGATCCAGGATCGGCCATACATGCGAGAATGCCTTTTTGTTAGAAAGCTATTATCATATTTTGGCTTAATCGGTGGCGCCATTTTACAAATGAACGATGGTTGTATTTCTCCCCCAGCTCTTACACTGATAATCGCGTGATGTGCTGGTATTTTAAATGCTTGTTCTAGTGAAATTGTATCCTCAAATCGATACTTAGATAATTCAAATGTCTTTGTATGATCGTTCATAAATAGGAATTGTTGTACGCCGCCACCTTGTAAATTCTCTTGTAATGACGGTTTCAATTTGTTCCAATGGTGAAATGCATAGATGCTTCCTAGTCTCTCTTTTCTGCCCTCTGTACCCACTCTACCCATCAATTTAGTTAATCCTTCACTTTCATATTGTTCGGGTTCATTAAAAATGATAAACGCCCCATTCTCTTGCTCTTTTTTTGTCATTAATAACCTGGTCATGAAGGTTTTTAGTGTGATCCAGTGAACGAGGGTTTTTACTGCATGTTCCCCCAATCCCCTAGCATTTGGAACCCTTAAAATAATAACTTTTCCTTCTTGCATCCATTTACCAAAATCAAGTTCTTTCAATGGGTCTTGTGCAAAGATATCATACAATCTTTCATTCCCAAAAAAGCGGTTTAATCTGGTTATGATGGGATCACACTTATTCCCTAATTGTTCATTATCTCCCCACTGTATCAGCTCATTCGCAAGACGCAAATTCCCTTCACTCACTAATTCTTGAATACGATTTACCCGAAAGTCCTCATCTTCTATAATACGTTTAATATTAAATAGACTTCCTTTACTTGCTTTGGCCGCATCCGTTAAATATTTTTCACTTCGGCTTAATCCTTCAATTTGCATGAAATCAATCATTTCATCCGCAAATCTTGAAGAACCGTTCCGCCCTAGCTTTGTAATTACTTCTGTTAAATCTAGAGGTGGGATATAATCACTGTCGTTTAAATCCAGATCAATAATGTTTTCTGGTGGTAATGCATCACGAATCCCGTCTGCCATACCCCGCCCACCTTCTTCTACAATTGCATCTGGTATGATAAAACTAATCTTATGTTTTGTATTTCCCTCAATAACAAAATTCTTAATTGCTGTATCTTTACCAGCCCCCTGTCCTCCTATAAAGACGTAACCTCTATAAAAATTATCTGGATTATCTATTGGCATATAGATTGGTATTTTTTGATCTTTCAATTCCGAATGTCCCAAAAATATTCCTTTCTCATCCCGCATAATCGCTGGTATCTCAATTTCAACTTTCTTTTTTACACTCAATGCATCTGCATATTTTCGTTGCAACTCTTTTACAGGCATTTGCAAAGCTAATTTGCTCATTTCATCGGTACTCATCAAATTTACATTCGGATCAAACTTTGTCTTGCTTGATAGTTCGAATGTATTTAATTCCTGTAATATTTCTGTTTGGCGTTTTCTCATTCTTATTTTTACGCCATGTAGTTCATTCGTTTCTGATAAATCCATCATAGAAAGTGCTAAGGTTTCCCCCATTGTCTCCCTGGTTAACCGATCATGGGAATGTGAGGCCACCCGTATACGCGTTTTAAAAACAGGCTGATTTCCTTTGTCATAACTCACACGATTTGTTCCAACTTCATCAGCGGTTGTATGTGCCTTTTTAATGATGTGCTCTTTGCTAAATTTTTTATCTGATTTAAAAAAAGCGTTCGAGAACGCCTGGAATGTATCAGTTAATAAATCATTTATTTCATTAATAACAGCCGCAACACCAATTTTAGCCCCTGTTACAAGTCGTTTGCCGCTCACATTAACCCTTTGGGGTGGTTTCCCCTTCTTTAACTTTTCAATGGCCCAGGAAGCGTTTTTCACCCATTTCTGACGGTTTTCCGCTTCATTACAGATACTCAATCGGCAAATGTCTCCATCATAACTTAGTTCATCAATAACGCTTAAAATATTACCAATAGGTGTTTTTGTATCGTTGCTATTTGTATTTAAGGAAAAGATGTCATGTTTCAAATATCGCATTTCTTGTACGATTGTATTTTCATTAGAAATTTGTAAATCTGATATTTCGGCTTCCTTAATTGTCACACTCATTTTGTTCTCTAGTTTTCTTTTGAGCTTTAATGCTTGGTATTCGCTAGTTGCTACATAAAATTCAATTTTCTTCTGGCCCTTTTTCTGTTTGAAAACAACATCAAACCAGAAATAGTCCTTTTCACGATAATGAAATGTAATCCCTTTTCTTTCTATACGACTTCCCATACTTTCGTACATTTCATACATCTTATAGATCGCCCGCCATAAACGCTTTGTATTATTAGATACATCCGCATGAGGAATAATCCGATATACAACCATTTTGTTTTTTTCTACTTGTAAAAATTGTTTTAGAGAATATATCTCTTTTCTTTTAAACCAGGATTTTTTTATTTTCTTAGGTTCATATAATACTGGCAAATATTCATTTTGTGCCAAAACAGGAAGGTTTGTATTTTCTTTATCGCATATAATAAAGCCTTCTCCCTGTATCATTTTAGGCCCCTCCTAATATACATATTGCTAAGATAAGTCCGCCTTTGTTTGTCATTGAACCTATCATGATAAATCCAGCTGTCACCAATGCACCATATCCCATAATATCGGGCAAATTTAGAATAAACCAATGACCTAATTCGCTTACTATATCAACCATAAATTCACCAACTGGCTTGAAAATCCATTCCATTTCCTTCCCTACAATAGCATCACTAAAATTATTTAATTGATCTAAAAAAGAACCCTCTTGTGCCTTTTCTCCAATATACCCAGCTGTATTAGCCGCAATCATTTTTCCACCTTCTAAAATGAATTTCACAAGGACCCCTCCTTTTAAATTCCCTTTAAAAAGTCTCTTATGTCAACCGCATGTCTAGCCAAGATATACCCACAACATGCACCAATTAAAATTTCTATTGCCTTTGTACGGTGACCCAATGCCCAGGCCGCGCCCGAAAAGATAATAACTAAAACTACGCCCGCATCAAACCCGTTCATAATGGCACTATGAACATTGCCAAACGTCCCGTTAACTCCCGCGGCAAATGTTACCTTTGGAAGTATTAATATTAATGAACTCCCTGTAGCGGTAAAAACCTTTTTAAGTACGTTCTTACTATTTGTTTCTTTATGTGCTTTCTTTTTATAACTTTGGTCCATAAAAGAGCGAAAAGAAATCGTTTCTGTCTTAGTCATGATGCAACACCCCTCGTATAATTTTAAAAGAACTACACATACTACTTATAAATGAAAAGTAGGAGGTCTAACGATATGCATGTTGCAATTGCTGTCGCTGTAGGTGCGATTATTGGATCACTTGTTAATGTTCTTGTTGGTTAAAAATACAGGCAGTGAGCTTTTTGAAGGCTCCTGTCTTTTTGTTTGCGCCTTAATTTGTTCAATACGTGCCGCGGCACTTAATTTCTTCTTTCCTGTTACACTCTGTTCGTCTTGTCGAATTGGTGAAGGTACTTGTTTTCTATCTTCTTCGCATGTTATTTTTTTATGTTTATCGGGTATATCGTTCCAGATCAATTTCTTTACATAACCCGAAAAATTTTTACGCTTTACATGCTGTAACATGATCCGATCCTTTTCATTCTTCTTATTAAATGCTACAGGTTTACTAAACTTTGATCTTTCCATTCTGTTCACCCTCCCCGATGTGACCGATAATATCGGTATTACTAAAACGTATTCCTTTCTGTTTGTACGTTATTCACCTTTTTATACAAAAAAATTCTCTACTTTTTTATTTAATCGATATGAGCGGTAATATCACTTTTTCCATAAAAAAATGACCCTTTGAGGCCACATTTTTAATCATTAGCTATCAGCGTGCTTTACGCTATTAGCTATATGCCGACAGTATGAAACTTGTGCAAGTACAACACGAAAAAGAAGCGTCTTCTCGAAATTTCCGAAATATAAGAATTTTAAAATCGTATCAAAGTATAAAATGTTATAATTATACTGTTCCTTTTGCATCCATGAGAAGGATTTTAAAACCGTAAGACACTTAGAGAGGGGAAACAACTATGTCACTTTTACAGCAACATTTTGAAGAAAGAAGAGAATACATTTTCAATCGTCTTAAACAACCAGAATATATAGAAAGAAGCATAGAAAAAGTTCGACAAGCTCAAAAAGAGATCAAAAATACAGTGCGAACGATTAAAGATTTGTTACTCTTAGACAAAACAACTGATCCTTGTTTACCAGAGGTTGCTCAATTTTCTCTTCAACACATTACAAATTCAGAGTCGTTTGAGAATGTCAAAAACCTTGTTCCATCCTCTATAAAAAAGTTAAGTGAAGAAGAACGCGCAAAAGTATTAGATGAAACATTAAGTGTAGCAAACCAAGTCATGAATTTAGAGCGTACTGTTTTTATCATGATGTTTAATGCAAAAGAAAAAATCCTCATGGATTCTTATAAGAAGAAGCGTAGATCACAAACAGAGCTTCATTATGATGTTGCTGACAAAGAAGGATTTGACAAAGCGTTTTATGAAGAGCGTATTGATTCATTACGAAATGACATTCGTGTAATATCTTTCAAAAAGCTATGTGAGAACGAACCCGCACCAGAGGACTTAGAACTATTCAAACAACGTTATGAAACAATTGTTTTACCAAAGATTCAAGAGATTGTTTCCTTAATTGAACCAAGTTTAGTAGATATAGACGTATTTTTAAATCCTGTTATCCAATATGGTGTAGGAGAAATCACCTTAGATGAAATGATTCAAAAACTACACAAAAACCTTTCTTTATTTCATGAATTATCAAAAGTTGAATATTGTCCAACAGTTGAACTAACAGTAAAAGAATATGTATTCTTAGAAGCTATGAATAGTTCCAAAAAAGGAGAGGAGTTGCAACCATCTAAATGATGTATACACAAGAGAAGTTTTATGAGAAGTTAATAGAAGAGAAAAAAGAAGTACGATTTTTCTAATAAATGGTGTCAGAGTACCTGGAAAAATTATCGCTGTTGATAAATTTTCGGTATTAGTTTTAAGCAATGGAAAGCAACAGTTCCTTTATAAACAAGCAATTTCGACTGTTTCTTTATAAAACAAAAAACCTTTCAAAATATTACAATAATAACCTTTTTATCCTTTTATGGGATATCCACTTCAAAAATTTCCATACATAATGTACTCTTAGATATAAGAGTTAGTTTTTTTCCTTTAGGGCAAGGCTGGTTTCAGCCTTGTTTTTTGTTTGCAATTTTTTGGGTACAATTTTTTAGAGATTCTATGTATAAAGGAGTTTAAAAGAAAAAGTGGAAATGAGATTACTACATGACATGATCGAAGATCAAAAAAAAGAATTGAGCTATCTTGTAAAAAAATATGGATTTAGCCATCAAAAAGTAATTGATTTTAGTCAAAAATTAGACCTTTTAATCTATGAAGCAATGGGGAAATATCGATTAGACCAAAAAATTAGGATAAAAAAAGAATCCTTTCAATAAGGATTCATAACGGGAAGATAAGAGACAGATATAGAAATAAAAAGAATTAAGTATATTATAATTGAACAATACGAAAAAGAATATTGAGAAAAAATAACAAGATTGAATTTTCTGATTAACTGTTTTAAAATAAAAACGAGTTGTAGTAACAAGCTGTCATTAAACCCCTTACGCTAAAAAGATTGGCAAATATCCAATCTTTTTTTATGTAGATAGGCTCTCTTGCTTTTCTTGCATGAGAGCCTATCTACATTCGGGAACTACCTCTCATTATTATAAAGAAATAATCCATATAAAACCAATAGGTTTTTTAATATTAAAACGCTACATTTTTTATATTCTATGTTAAAATTAGTGATTGAGGGTACAATTTTTCAAGAGAAATAGGCAAACAATATAAATACTTTCTGAAAGTGTTCAATTCAAGTTCAACAAAAAGCATTTGTTATTCTATAACAAATGCTTTTTGACAAATTACATTCTTTTTTATAACATAAAAAAGGGAATTGAGTGCTCCAGACTCAATTCCCTGGTGAAGTCATTTGCCAACGAATACCTGGTGAAAGAATCCTTCTTTTATAGTTGGATTCTTTTACTTTGTTCGGAGCATGAAACGTAATATTGTGTATGCCATTTTTCTTGTTGAACATCCTCGTTTAAGTGCTAATTGCTGCAAAAGTTTATGTTGAAATGGTGTTAATTCAAACTCAATAAAATGCTGAAAAGCATGAGACTGCTGAACAGGTACATCCTCCATATAAATATAGTCTAACCCTTCTGTTACTAACTCTAAAGCGATTTGATCTAAGCTTTCATTATAAAGTGCTAATTCTTCCAACCTTTCATATAAATGTGGTTCTAAAGAAATTAATAATTTTTTATTTTCTTTTCGAAACTTCTGCTTTTGACCTCTCCAATACTGTTGCTCTTGCATAACTGCATGTAACATTTTAATTCCCCCTATTTATAATTTAAATTTGTATTTCTTCCTTTCCTACTTATTTTTTCTTACAGTATCAACAGCGGCTAAACAGGCGGCTATCCCTAGACGTTTTTCACTATATATTTTCTTGTTCACTGTTAGGTACCAGCACCCATTTTCTTTTACGCTCAATAGATCGTCATATTGCCGCCCTAATTTTTCTAGAATAAAAGTGGATTCCTCAACAGGATTGAAATATTCAATCGGCATTCTAATAAATGGTGTACGATTCTTCCCCCAATATGTACCGCATTTTTCTAGCCCCAAAAACTCTTTTGCAATGACATAATCTAGCCTTTCTGTTGCAACAGATAAATCGTGGTACGGTATCCACCAATTAGAATCACTCATGGCCACAAACTCTTTTGCAATACTGTTGTATAGGATTTGACAAATACTAATACCCTCAAAATCATCTTGTGTAACAACAAAATCAGACTGTCTTAATTTGTGCCCGTTTTTATCTGTTGTACCAATTTCAAATTCTTCACTTTTTAATAATTGGACTGTTTTCATCACATTAAATTCCCCCTTTATTTCTTAAATGAACATGCTAAAATATTTTTGAAGGCATCTTATTTCTTGTGCCCTTCACCAATACGATCACTCATCACACTTCCCCTTTCTGTTGCTTTATAGCAATGGAAAGGGATTGTTTTGTAAAGCGGCTTTTACTCTCCTGCATAGCATTTTGAAGCAATTTCAACTTTGTTTCTTTGCAAAGAACTCTCCATACAGATACACCAATTTTCATTTTCCTTCCTCCCTTTTATAATTCTTTTCCACACTCATGACAAACCGTTATAGATTTATCTGTTCCTTTAATTTCGATTGTTTGATTATCTCCATGTGTACAAGAAATTTCTTTGTCTTCTATCTGTTTTTTCATGTGAATTACAACTTCTTCAATGCAGTAATAACATAGTATTCCTAGCGCAAATCCTTCCGCGACAATCTCTCCACACGCTCTACATTTGTAATCTTCCATGTGATTGCTCCTTCCCTTCTTAAAGGACTAATTCACTAAGCTGACAGCCATCAACGCACTAATTAGGACCCAACCAACAAATTGCATGGTATTCTTTATTGATTGAATCAATGTTTTATCTCCTTTCTAGGGAAATTGTTTTAAAAACAACTTTTCTTCCATATGGTTCCTCTCTAAAATCCATATAGGATACCCGAAAATAAGTAGGTAAAAAGCATCATAAAAATTGAGGTTGCAAAGAAACCATAAAACCAAATCTGATCGGAAATATTTTCTTCAATACCAAAGTAACAATTTAATTTTTTAAATTTTCTGAAATATATGAGTAAAATTTTTTGAGGAATTTAAATTTAAGGTGAGGTTGTGTTAAAATAGGCTCACCAGACGTAATTTTGATAAGGATTTGTTTCATAGCCATTCTTCCTTTTTTAAATTATGTTGGCCCATAAGAGGAAGGTGTTTTTCCAGGCTGGCAGGCGCGGAAACATCTTTCTCTTTTGTTTTTTTACTTTTTATTTTTCGGTTCACCAAACCATTCATGCATTGCGTCAATCGATACAAGCCAAGACCTTTGATCCCGTTTATATATGCGGTTTGGATCACGCGGCGGTTCAAAATATTTAATCAAACCGTGTTCAATCATACTATCAATTTGTTCTTCTTTTGCTAAAGATGGTTTTACCTTGTTTTTTACTGTTTCATAGGATATCCCCCATCTTATAGCGGCTTCTTGAAGAAACATATACTTATCAATTTCCTTCATTAACAAATCCCTTTCTAGTCTATAAATATTTTTATATGAACCTCCTCGTATGATTAAGTTAGGTTTTTTAGGGACGGGATGTACCTATAAACCCAAGAGTATCTATTTTTATGAGATACTTAAATTTGTAGATAGAGTGTTGCCGACCACCTCCTTGAATCTTTGTATTCGGTTGAAAGAATGGTACCTCTGTCTAATAAGTAGTTTACGAATGAGTTGGATGTTGATGACCATTGGTC
>NZ_JAKUFX010000101.1:0-21362 GCF_022663635.1 Bacillus cereus group sp. BfR-BA-01356
TCTAGAAATATCTTGAGACGTCCAAGTATTTTCTTTATTACTGGACTCTTATTAGAGAGTAAAACTAAGCCTGAGATAGGGCTTAAATATTAATATACGAGGGGAATTAAATATGGGGCCTACGCAAGAGACTTATACAATTGTACGTTATCAATCTGGTACATTTTCAAAACAACTGGATGAGATTGTTACAGAATCTCCTATTACTATTAAATTGAATGGTGAAGAATATGTAACAGTCGTATGCACACCAAATTATATTGAAGATATGGTAATTGGTTTTTTAATTTCTGAGGGGATTATTTCTTCCTATAACGATGTTGAAGAACTATGGGTTCAAAAAGATAACGGAATTGTCCATGTAAAATCATCAAAAGTGAATCCGCTCTATCAAACTTTATATAATAAACGATACGTCACTTCTTGCTGCGGAAAAGGTAGACAAGGTTTTATTTTCGTAAACGACGCAGCAAAAGCAAAAGACTTACATGATATACACGTAAAAATTACTCCTGAAGAATGTTTTTACTTAATGAATACTTTACAACAATCTTCCACTACCTTTCGCCAAACTGGTGGTGTTCACAATACCGCGCTATGTGATCGAAATAATATCCTTCTATCAAGAATGGATATCGGAAGACATAATGCATTAGACAAAATATACGGTCATTGTTTACGCAATGATATATCTGTTAAAGGAAAAATTATCGCATTTAGCGGACGTATTTCATCTGAAATTTTACTCAAAGTTTCAAAAATCGGATGTGAAATTGTTCTATCTAAATCTGCCCCAACAAAACTAGCATTGCAACTTGCCCATGATTTAGGCATTACAGTCGTAGGGTTTATTAGAAATGACTCTTGTAATATTTACACACATCCAAAACGAATTGATGGCTATCAATCCAATGTTTAAAAAATAACTCCTCAATCGAGGAGTTATTTTAGTTATAAAAATGTAACATATTAAACACTTGAATAGTTAATAAAGTTAATATATAATTTCATTACATAATTAAAACAAAACATTGTAGCATATATCTTTTCATTCTTTTACAAATTAAAAGAGACTTCTAACAAAACGCATACACATTCTTATAAAAGCAATGGATTTATTTTATTTAAAATCGACCAAGGAGGTTACAACGATGGAAATTCGCTTATTAACGACAGAGGACGCAGAAATATATTTAAAAGTTTGTATGGAAGGTTTAACGAAGAACCCGGAAGCTTTTAGCTCTTCTTATGAAGATGTTCTTAAACATGAGGATCCTGTAGCTGCTATGGCAAAACGATTAAGCAATCCGGATAAGTATACTCTAGGGGTCTTCAAAGATAACGATTTAATTGGTATCGCTACTTTAGAAACAAAGCCTTTCATTAAACAAGAACATAAAGCAAAAATTGGCTCCGTTTTTGTTTCCCCAAAAGCACGTGGTCTCGGAGCAGGACGAGCTCTAATTAAAGCAATTATTGAAAATGCCGATAAATTACATGTAGAACAACTTATGCTCGATGTTGTAGTTGGTAACGATGCAGCAAAAAAATTATATGAGTCATTAGGTTTCCAAACTTACGGCGTACAAGAGCGTTCATTAAAACATAACGGTCAATATTGGGACGAGGAACATATGGTTCTGTTCTTAAATGATTAATACTTCAATATAAGGTGAAACTTTACTCAGTGGGGGAGTTTTCCAAAAACATCTTTCTTAATAAGAAAGATGTTTTTTTCATTACAACAATGTAATCTTCATGTCACCTTTATCGATCGTACCAAACCTTTCCATTCATTATACTAAAAATATAAAGTGAAACTTTACTCAGTGAGGAACTACATCCCACGCTGATCGCATGTACTTGATATGTAGAGGAGAATGTGACATGAAACAAAACAAACGAGCTATGCTTTTAATATTTACTACAGCAATTGTAACTTCTGGATTAGCAATTTTACCTTGGTTTATTATATGAACACTCCCCCTAACAATGAAAAAAGCTGATTGCTTCTTAAGAAGCAATCAGCTTTTTTTATATTATAAAATCCCCAAAATTTTATTTACGCAACTTATAATAATAACCATAGATACGGCAACGCACATGACAACCGTATTACGATCTTGCTTTTCTTTTTTTGAAATTTCTTCTTTTGAATTCATGTGTATGATCTCCTTTTAAAAAAAGTGTGAGATAGGAAATTTTTCTTATCCGATGCGAGGTGAATACGAAAACCCTCTCTATCTCACATACACAATAGAATGGAATTGTCATTTTATAAATAAAATGACATGACGTTATGTCGCAACATAGGGTATTTTGTGTCGCTACGTTTTCTATTATAAAAAATAGTTGTGCAAAACTAGTGCATTTTTTATGTCAATTACTCTGAGCGAAAAAATCAGCCCTCCATTCAATCACATAAAAAGAGTTTTTTATTATTTTCATGTAAACTATACAAGTAGAATGAACAGTTTGGGGTGCACAAGATTATGGTAAAAATTTTATTAGTAGACGATGAAGAACGTATGTTACGATTATTAGATCTGTTCTTAAGCCCTCGCGGCTATTTTTGTATGAAAGCTACCTCTGGCCTTGAAGCACTAAAATTAATCGAACAAAAAGAATTCGATATTATTTTATTAGATGTTATGATGCCAAGTATGGATGGATGGGATACTTGCTATCAAATTCGGCAAATTTCCAACGTTCCTATCATTATGTTAACAGCTCGCAACCAAAACTACGATATGGTGAAAGGCCTCACGATGGGCGCAGATGATTATATTACAAAACCATTTGATGAGCATGTATTAGTCGCACGAATCGAGGCTATATTACGCCGTACAAAAAAAGATGGCTTTGTTAGTTTCAATGGTATTGAGTGGGATAAAACGAAACATACTGTCACAGTTTATGATGAAAAAATCTCATTAACTCCTATCGAATTTTCGTTACTCGGACTATTTTTACAAAATACAAACCGTGCTTATAGCCGAGATGATTTAATCGAAAAAATTTGGGGCTATGAAACAGATATCGAATATAGAACAATTGATTCACACATTCGTAATATCCGTGATAAACTACGCAAAAAAGGATTTCCTATTGAAGATTACCTAGAAACGGTCTATAAAGTCGGATATAAATGGAAAAGTGAATAATTACTTCGGTCAGTGGGAAATCGTATACCACTGACTCTTTATTATGAATAAGGTATGGTGAAAAAATGAGTAAACTTTCCCTTAAAATTGGGACATACTTTTTAATATTAGCTTTATGTATTGAAACAATTGCCTTCGTATCTTTTTATAAAAGTCTTTCAAAAATGCGTATTGTAGAGGAAACAGATGCTCTTTTAGAGAAAGGTAATCGCTATAGTAAAAAAATTAAAAGCCGCGAGAGACGGGATGAATATTATAAAGAAATGAAACACGCTGAACATAATAAAAATCCTAAACGTCCTGTGTACCCTGAGTTCGATATTACGAATGAGGCTGCACACTTAGTTGAATCGGAATCAATTTCTAACTCCGATATAGCTATCATTATTACTGACCATAACGGCAAAATTATTTCCACCTCAGAACCCGTAACAAAAGATATGCAAAAACAACTTACTTGTAAAACAGAAACTGTCCCAGACGGCGGATTGGTCGTTGAAAGGAACTGGAAAAAATCAAAGTTCATCACAACAGTAAGCCCACTTAACACAACAAAGTTTCAAGGAAAGCTATATATGTTATTAAAAACATCTTTCCTAGAAAATATGTTACTTAAACTCATGAACCAATTTCTTATCATTAGCGTTTTAACAATTATTTTAACAACAATTTCTGTCTTTGTTTTTTCACGCGTTATTACAGAACCACTTGTAAAAATGAAGAGAGCGACAGAAAAAATGTCAAAATTAAACAAGCCAATTCAATTAGGTATTAAACGAAATGATGAACTCGGAAGTTTAGCAAAAACAATTGAAGATTTATCGAGTGAACTTACGTATATGAAAAAAGAGCGCAATGAATTTCTCGCTAGTGTCGCTCATGAACTATTAACTCCATTGACCTATATGAAAGGTTATGCGAAGGTAGCAAAGAGAGACTCTTTAACAAAAGAGGAGCGAGAAGAATACTTACAAATTATTGAGGATGAAACGGATAGTGTAACCG
Organism: Bacillus cereus group sp. BfR-BA-01356; assembly: GCF_022663635.1. Classification (NCBI taxonomy): domain Bacteria; kingdom Bacillati; phylum Bacillota; class Bacilli; order Caryophanales; family Bacillaceae; genus Bacillus; species Bacillus cereus group sp. BfR-BA-01356. The sequence goes on from NZ_JAKUFX010000101.1 coordinate 4,170, forward strand.
ATCTCGTCCAAGATTTATTTATGCTTGTACAATTAGAACAACACCAATTTGTTATAAAAAAACAAAAAGTGCTTCTTCAGCCATTTTTAGAACGAATGGTTGAAAAAACAAAAACAACATTAACAAATAAGCAAATGCAACTTCATGTATATTGCAAAGATGATTTAGAAGTTTGCATAGACGAAAGACGTATGGAACAAGTTATGTTAAATTTATTACACAACGCTTATCAACATTCGCCAGAAAACACATCCATTACGATACGTGTACTCATGGAAACAGATTCTTTTACAATAAGTGTACAAGATGAAGGTGAAGGTATTCCTGAAGAAGATATCCCGCATATTTTTGACCGTTTTTATCGTGTTGATAAATCCAGAACACGAGCTACAGGCGGAAAAGGCATCGGGCTAGCTGTTGCAAAAGAAATTGTAGAATTGCATAATGGTTCTATTCTAGTAACAAGCCAATTAGGAGCGGGAACAAACTTTATAATCGAGCTACCTTTTGAATAATATGCGTGTGAAAACACCAGTAGTAGTAAACACTACTGGTGTTATTTTGTTCATAACAACAGCTCATATAAGCTAAGCTTTTGAAATTATTCTTATTTCAATATAAAATAAAGGTACATTTGCAAAGATTTGGAGGGTGATATAATTGGATATCCATGTATTAACAAAAGACGAAGCAGAAATTTACTTAGAACTTCGCGTAGAAGGATTAAAGCAAAACCCTGAAGCATTCAGCTCTTCTTATGAAGATATTATTAATAAAGAGTGTGCAATTGAATATAAAGCACAAAAATTAGCACAAGACGAAAACTATACGCTAGGTGCATTTAAAGATGGAAAATTAATCGGGGTTGCAACACTGGAAACGAAACCATATGTAAAACAAGAACATAAAGCTAAAATCGGTTCTGTATATGTATCTCCAAAAGCACGCGGACTTGGAGCAGGAAAAGCACTTATTAAAGAATGTCTTGAGCTTGCTAAATCTTTAGAAGTAGAACAAGTTATGCTTGATGTTGTTGTTGGCAACGATGGAGCGAAAAAACTTTATGAATCATTAGGTTTTAAAACATTCGGTGTACAAGAACGTTCATTAAAATATAACGGACAATATTGGGATGAAGAGCATATGGTCTTATTCTTAGATGAAAATAAATAATAAAAAACATCCTCATGTTTGGAGGATGTTTTTTACTTTCTTGTAAACCATGCCGTGTGTAATAATTGAATCGCTTTCGCAATCTCGCCCTCTGATAATATCGCAAACCCAAGTAAAACTACATTCTCAGGCGCCGTACCGTCTTTATAGTACGTAGACACAGGATATATTTTGATACTATGTTTCGCAGCTTCTTGAATTAATTCTTCTTCCCGCATTCCATTATGCACTTTTAATAAAATGTGTAATCCCGAATCTTCTCCTATCACTTCAACACGATTAGAGAAATACTTCTCTATTTCAAAAACAAGTCGATCTCTCTTCTTTCGGTAGACGACACGCATTTTATGAATATGTTTTTCCCAATAGCCTTCATTTAAAAATCTTCTAATCACTTCTTGGTCCATTCTTGAAACACTTTGTGTATAAAATAAATATTGCTGTTGATACTTTTTAATTAATTTCTTCGGCAACACCATATAGCTCATCCGTAGCGATGGCAATAATGCTTTAGATAGCGTCCCCATATAAATAACTTTCCCCTCTGTATCTAACCCTTGCAGCGCCGGTATAGGCTTTCCAGAATAGCGAAATTCACTATCGTAATCATCTTCAATAATATACCTGCTCTCTTCTTTCTTTGCCCATTGTAAAAGCTGCATCCTTCTCGTAATAGGCATAATCATTCCATATGGAAACTGATGGGAAGGTGTAACAAATACAACATTCGCATTGCTATTTTCTAAATCTGCAATACAAATTCCATCTCTATCTAAAGATAACATTTGGACTCTTGCTTCTCCCTGTTCAAAAACAACCATCTTTCTATGATACCCTGGGTTTTCAACTGCATAATTGCTTCCCTTTAACAATTTAAACAATAGTTTCACTAATATTTGTGTTCCCGCTCCTAATACAATTTGACTAGCTGAACAACGTACACCTCTAGATTCATACAAATAATTCGTAATCTCTTCTCTTAAGCTCGCTTCTCCTTGAGGGTGTCCTAGAAAGAGAAGTTCGTTATTATGCGGCTGCCATATTTCATTTACAATTTTCCGATACATATTGAATGGAAAAGCATTTGTATCAATTCCTGTTTGTGTAAAATCAAATTTATAACTCTTCTCCTGAAACGGTACTTCTTCTATTCTATCTCCGCTATCCTCTACATGAGCCATTTGCTCAATTTTGCATACAAAATAGCCTTTTCTCGATATCGACTCAATATAACCTTCTGCAAGTAATTGTTCGTACGCTGCCTCTACTGTATTTTTACTTACTTGTAAATGTATCGCTAACTTTCGCTTAGCCGGTAATTTCGTAAAAGGGACAATCGATCCATCTTTAATCTCTTTTTTTATATACTCATACAATTGCACATACAATGCCTTTTTACTATTCATATTTAAATTAGGCGTTAATTCTAACATAATATCTGACCCCTTAATAAAACTAAAATCTGATACTTTTTACAGTACCAGATTTTATATATAATTCCTTTTATCATGTCACACATAAAAAATCAAATACCGGAGAGGAGAAACATGATAATGAACAATGGTAGACGTATCGGACTTATTATGATTATTACAGGGGCTACATTATGGGGATTATCTGGTCCAATGATTCAGTGGCTATTTCAGCATACTAATGTATCCTCAATTGATTTTTTAACAATTCGATTGTTGCTTGCAGGAATATTTATTTTGTCTTTCTTACTTATAAAGAAACAAAACATATTTCAAATTTGGAAACACCCTAGATATTCTATACAACTTATTATTTTTTCTATTCTCGGCATGCTCGGTGCGCAATACGCCTTTATCGAAACGGTTCATATTAGTAATGCAGTCACAGCAACGCTATTTCAATTTCTAGGTCCTGTTCTTATTACCATGTATGTTGCATTTGAACAAAGAAAATTCCCTGCTTCCATGCAACTATTCGCAATTATAGCCGCGCTAATAGGAACATACTTTATTATTACAAATGGCTCAATTGAAAATATTGTTTTATCCAAAGAAGCTATTATTTTTGGACTATTAACAGCAATCGGATTTGCATTTTATACCCTTCATCCGGCTTCTCTCATTAAAGAATGCGGGACAACTGTAGTAATTGGTTGGGGGATGTTAATCGGAGGAATTGCACTACTTATTTATAATCGTTCATTCGGGTGGAATCAATTTTCACAAACCCTTACACTAAAAACTTTTTCTATGCTTATTCTTATCATTATTAGTGGTACCCTTTCTTTCCTTCTATATATCGGTAGTCTTAAATATTTAGCAGCAACAGAAACAAGCATTTTATCTAGCATTGAACCCCTTGTAGCTGCCATCGTTTCAATCACTTGGCTAAATGAATCTTTTGGAACATATCAATTATTAGGCGGCGTATGTATCGTTCTGTCCGTTATTTTTTTGACGATGCCTCAAAAAGAAACCGAACCAACCTATACAACGGAACAAATATAAAATGAAACTTTAATTAGTGGGGACTATCTCCCACTAATTATTAACCTACACCAATCGGGCTTTTATGGGATAAAAATGTCAAAAGAGGTCGTACAAAACTTACGACCTCTTTTTATACTTTAAAGGAATTGTCCCGCCTTCTAGCAAATACAATTACACTAACAATAAAAACTAGGAGTGTGGCACCATGAAAAAAATCGGAACTATGCTACTTCTCTCCTTCCTCATCACTGGATGCACACAAACGCAACCGGATTCAAAAGAACAAAAAAAAGACGTAATAGCAACGTCATCCACTCAAGTGAACGCACCTTCCTTCTTTCACCTTAGTGTTTTAAAAGATGTAAATTGGGAAGAAACACCTTCTTTCGTAGAAGGAAAAATGCCTTTAAAAGGCATCGAAGGTAAAGTCGCAATGGCTGATAGTCCTATTATCGCAAATGAACAAAATGAAATAATGTGGCACTTTCTAGATTCTGAAATACCAACTGGAAAATTGTCTATTATTGCGCTAAAACAAGGATCTGTAACTCCGACACAAGTACTCTTTCAAAAAGAAACTTCCAAACAAACTTGGACTACTTCAAATACAATCGATTCTACTACAAACGAACTCCCTCTCACTATGTCACTACCTTCATCTGGATTATGGTTATTAAATATATATGTGAATGAAAAATATTATGATCAGTTTGTAATCACCGCTGAGTAAAGTGACAAAAATAAGCCACTTTCTTACAACAATGTAATTTCTACGTCATGTACTTCGATAGTTGAATTATCTCTCTTCTCTTATACTTAAAGTAAGAAATGAAACGAGGAGAGATGAGAGATGAAAAAAATGATGGAAGTGATCGTAGCAGTAACTGAGGTTTTAGTGAATGGTAAACAAGTTGCAATGGAATTAAATAAATAGTGAAGAAACATAAATAATTCTACACTTCTTCATTATTTTGATTTCTTATCTCAAAAAAGCAGTGCCTTTTAGGCACTGCTTTTCGCTATTAATAACGTGGTATTTTCGTAATTTGTGCCACGCCTGAATCAATAGCTGCTTTCGCTACTGCTTCTGCAACACTTGGAACAACTCTTTTATCTAATGGATTCGGGATTACATAATTCGCATTACGTTCTTCATCAGTAATGATGTTAGCGATCCCATATGCTGCCGCTAATTTCATCTCTTCTGTAATATCAGTTGCGCGCACATCTAACGCACCGCGGAATATTCCGGGAAACGCCAATACATTATTTACTTGATTCGCATAATCCGAGCGCCCAGTTCCTACTACAGCTGCACCAGCCTCTAATGCATCCTCAGGGAAGATTTCTGGAATTGGATTCGCCATTGCAAACACAATTGCTTTCTCATTCATCGTCTGTACAAGTTCTTTCGTTAATACGTTAGGAGCAGATACGCCAATAAAAATATCAGCTTGTTGAATCGCTTCTTTTAACGTTCCACGCACATGTTCACGATTTGTCTTTTTTGAAACTTCAATTTGTGCTTCGTTCATCCATGTTTCACCTTCACAAACAATACCTTCTAGGCTAACTAACGTAATGTGCTTTGCACCAGCCTTTAATAATAATTTTCCAATTGCAATTCCTGCCGAACCCGCACCGTTAATAACGATTTTCACATTATCCATTTGTTTGCTAACAACTTTTAATGCATTAATAACAGCTGCTAAAACGACAATAGCTGTTCCATGTTGATCATCATGGAATACAGGAATATTCGTTTCTTCTTTTAATCGTTTTTCAATTTCAAAACAACGCGGTGCTGCAATATCTTCTAAATTAATCCCTGCAAATGTAGGCTCTAAATTTTTTACAAGGGTAACGATTTCATCTACATCCGTTGTGCCTAAACATAATGGGAAAGCATCTACATTCGCAAACTTCTTAAACAAAATACTTTTTCCTTCCATAACAGGCATAGCCGCTTTCGGTCCAATGTTTCCTAAACCGAGTACCGCTGTTCCATCTGAAACAACTGCCACCATATTGCCACGTGCTGTATAGTCATACACTGTTTCTTCATCTGCCGCAATTGCTTTACACGACTCCGCTACACCTGGTGTATACGTCAGGCTTAAATCATCCGCTGAATTTACCTCCACTTTACTTGTAATTTCAATTTTCCCTACTAATTCTTTATGCAATAACAATGATCTTTCATTAATTTGATTTTCTAACATACTTATAATCTCCCCTTAATTTGACAAGCTAGCTATATGAATATAGCTAGCTTGTTTGATCATGAAAACATTTTTAATAATATTGTCGCCGTTACAACCATTGCCGCCCCGCCTAAACGAGTTGAAATTTGCGCGAACGGCATTAATTCCATACGATTTGAAGCCGATAAAATAGCAACATCTCCAGTTCCGCCTAAACCGCTATGACATCCAGTTACAATCGCCGATTCAACTGGATACATTTTCATCACTTTCCCTACAAGAAAACCTGATGCTACCATTGTAAGAACAACCGATGCGCACACAACAACATATCCTACTGAAAGAACTGCTGCTACGTCTTTTAACGGAATATATAGCAATCCTAATCCAACCATTAAAGGCCAAGTTAAATTCTTCGAAATAAATTTATATAAATGGAATGCTCCTTGCTCCATTTTTGCTGGCATTAATTTAAAGTATTTCACAAGTGCTGCTGAGAAAATCATAATGATTGCCCCAGGAATACCGATGAACTTAGAAGCAAATCCTCCGAAGATGAAGAACGTACACGCAATTAATAAACCTGCTCCCATTAATGAGAAGTCAATTGGCTTCTCTGTATTTTGTTCTTTTAATAATTCTGCTTGATTGTCTGTTTTCACTAGTACACCGTTACCACTAAGCTCCGGTTTCTTCTCACCTAAACGCTTCATATACCCTGCACTTACAATTGCGAACATATTTCCAATAATAGCTGCTGGAATAAGCTGTGATACAAACGTTGCTGACGATTCATTTAAAATATCACTATAAGCTAGCGACAATGGTAAAATCCCTTCCCCGATACCACCACTCACAATTGGTACGATGATAAAGAAGAATGTGTGCTTCATTTCAAATCCAAATAATGAACCGACCAATAACCCTACTGCTACAGAAGCTAACGTCCCTACTACTAAAGGAATAAACATGCGAACGAAACCTTGTACTAACACTTTACGGTTCATTCCTAAAATACTTCCGACTACTAAACAAGAAATATATAAATATAAAAAGTTCGATTTTTTCATTAACATAGTCGCAGCTTCCATTGAAGCTGGATTCATCCAGTTAAAAAATACAAGTAATGATGGAATAAATAACGAAAGTATTGCTGGACCGCCGATATTTTTTAAAATTGGAATTCTCATCCCAATATCGCCTAAGAAAATCCCCATGATCATAATAACTGCAAATCCACCAATCATATCTGCTGGCAATTTATTATATACAGATGCCCCATAAATAATAGCAGCCAATACTACATATAACGGTAAAGGTATAACACCGATTTTTACATTCATAATTTTAGAAGCGAAAGATTCTCTTTGTACTTCATTTCCTTCAGAAAATGATACCGCTTCCACATTCTTTTGAATTCCCATATGGCACCCCCTCGTTTTCTTAATAACAATATTAAAACGCTTTCAATAGTAAAAATAGTTTTTGTAAGTTTTGTAATTGATTTTGTAATTAAAAAAAGTATAAGCGACTTATACTAAGTCGCTTATACGTAAAACTCTATTTTCTTTTGATCAACACATCTTAATTTACTTACAGGTCTTCCCACATGTTGGTACATCATTTCGTTTTCTAACACCCCAATGTCAGTCAAAAACATTACATATTTTCGAATAGAAACTCTTGAAATTCCAACTAATTGTGCCATTTCATCTGTTGTAAACACCCTTCCATTCAACGACTCGATCTTCTGCCAAATTAATTGCAATGTTTGCTTCGTTAACCCTTTCGGAAGCTCTTTCGTGACAGTAGGCGCCCTTTTTTCTTTTTGTAAAATTAACGAATCTAATTCCGATTGACTAATTTTTTGTTGTTCTTTCATAAAAGTAAGTTTTTCTCGATATATAGTTAATGCCTCTTTAAATCGTTCAAATGTAAATGGTTTAATTAAATAATCTACTACGCCATATTGTAATGCTTTTTTAATACTTCCCATATCATGTACAGCTGAAATCATTATAATATCGATTTCTTTTTCTTGGTTCCGGATATACATTAAAAGCTCAAAACCAGTCTCTTCAGGCATAAAAATATCAAGTAATACTAAATCTACTCGTGATTTCTCTAATATTTCTATCGCCGACTTTACTGAGTTAACTGCTTGAACAAGCTCAAACCCTCCTACTTGCTCTAAATAATGCGTATTTAACATTGCTACCATCGGGTCATCTTCTACAATTAAAACTTTAATCATATTTGCCTCTCATCCCTACCTTTAGGTATTTCAATTGTTATCGTTGTTCCCTTACCTACTAATGAATGCATATGAATTTCCCCATTTATTCGCTGTATACTTTCTTTTACAAGATACAAACCATAACCGCGGTTATCTCCCTTTGTGGAATAACCTTTCGTAAATAATTCCTCTATTTCTTTTTCTTGTATACCTTTTCCCGTATCTTGTACTGTAATAGTTAGTATATCCCCATGTTGTATCTTAACTTCAACTCGCTTCTTTTCACAATTCGTAACTGCCTCTAATGCATTATCAATTAAATTTCCGACAATCGTAATAAGTTCATGAGTAATACTTTCATCATCTATTTCCGGCATATAAGAATCTTCACTTATAATTAATTTTATATTTTTCTCTCTAGCATAGCTGAGCTTACCTAGTAAAAAACCAGCAAATACTGGACTTTTTATTCTTTTCATAACTCCACCAATTTCATATTGATGCTCTGATACCATGCCGCTTATATACTTCTGTAATTCTTCATACTGCTTCATATGTGTAAGCCCTAATACGACATGCATCTTATTCATAAACTCATGAGATTGTGCCCGTAATGCTTCTGCATATAGTCTAATACCAGTTAGTTCCTCTGCTAGTTTTCTAATCTCTGTTTTATCACGAAATGTTGCAATTGCACCAACTATTTCTCCTTTTACATATAAAGGAACTCGATTCGTCACAATCGTAATTCCATAAATATTTTGTTCTTCGTTTAATTGTACTTCTCCCGTTTGCAATACTTCTTTTATACGTGAATTTGGCATATACAACTCAACATCTTTACCGATAAAATCTTCTTCAAGTCCGCTTTTTTTAAATAGACGTTTCGCTTCATTATTAATTAATGTTACTCTAGCCTCTTTATCTACAGCAATAATACCTTCCTTTACAGATTGTAGCATCGTATTTCTTTCTTCAAGAATTTTTGCTATCCTGTGCGGCTCAAGACCGAATAAACTTTTCTTTATATGTCTAGCTAGCAATATTGCTCCTATAATTCCGACTAATACACCAACTCCGACACCAATATAAATGATATGTCTACTTTCCTTAACTCTCTCTTTTACATTATCTGCTGAAATACCAACAGCCACAGCTCCAAGTTGTTCACCTGTTTCAGAAAATATTGGTACAAACACTCGCATGGAAATACCTAAAGTTCCTTCTGCTAACGATACATGTTCTTTTCCTTTCAATGCAGGCCCTTCATCTCCCCCAATAAAATGATGCCCTATTTTTTGAGGATTTGGATGTGACTTTCTTATTCCATTCATGTCCATAACTACAATAAACTGAACACCTGTGTTTTGTAATATTCTATTTGTATACGTTTGGATTGCAGAGGTATCTGCTTTCCCAACCAAACCATCGATTACAATCGAATCATTCGCCACAATGTGTGCAATTGTTTTTGCCTTCTCTGCTTGGCTATCCTCCGTCGTCCGTTCTACATTATGACTAATTAATATATCTGTCACAAGTAAAGAAAAAATTACAACTGTACAAACTAACAATGTAATCGTTTTCCATAAATTCCATAGTCTTCTTCTTTTTTTCATCCCGTTAATGACTCCCCTAATTGCTGAATAGAAAAATAAGTAAGGTGATATTATTTTCACCTTACTTATCTGCTGTTATTATACTTTAAATTTACTAGTCATCGCTTGTAGTTCTTCTGCCATCTCAGCTAAGTTTTGCGAAGCTGAACTAATTTCCTCCATGGAATTAACCTGTTCTTCTGTTGAAGCTGCAACACTTTGCATACTAGCTGTATTTTCTTCTGCAGCAGCTGCAATTTCATCAATAGCATTTGTCACTTCATTTGCATCTCCAGCAATTCTCTTCGTTGTTTCTACCATTTGATTAACTTGAGAAACAATATGTGTAGTAGAACTTAAAATTTCCATAAAACTTACTTTCGTTTTTGTTACAACATCAAGGCCCTGTTGAACTTCTCCATTCACATTATCCATCGCCTTAACAGTATGTTCAATATCCGCCTTAATTTCTGCAATTAAATTTGCAATCTCTCCAGATGACTCTCCTGATTGCTCTGCTAATTTTCTAACCTCATCTGCTACAATAGCAAATCCTCGTCCCTGTTCACCTGCTCTTGCTGCTTCAATAGCCGCATTTAAAGCTAATAAGTTTGTTTGAGTTGCGATGTTTTGAATTGCTTCAGAAATAGCTCCTACTTGCTTTGATTTCTCATCAAGAAGTTTAATAATAGCATCTGACTCGGATACCGACCTAGAAATAGACTGCATTTGTGTTGCAGTTTGTTCAACTAAATCTTCTCCCTCTTCAGCTCTTTCTCGCGCATGTAATGAGGAAATAGAAATTGACTCTGCGCTTCCAGTTACATCTTGAATTGCTGTATTTACTTGTTGCAATGTAGCCGCACCTTCTTCAACACCTTGACTTTGTGATTCAGCCCCACCTGATACTTGTTCCATTGCAATTGTAATTTGATCTGTCGCATCATTTGCTTGCTGTACGCTCGCTGTTAACTCTTCTGCCGATGCTGCAACATGTTCTGCTGAAAAGCTAATTTGGGTAATAACATCTTGTAAAGACGTAGACATTTCATTAAATGAATTCCCTAATTTCCCTATGTCATCCTTGGAATGGATTGTAATTTTCTCTGTTAAATCTCCCTTACTAATTTTATATGCCGATTCAGCTATTTTTCGTAATGGCCTTGTAATAGACTTTGTAATGAAATAAATTAATATACTACCAAATGCAATAGCGATAGCAATGACAATCAAAGTCTTATAAAACACTGGACTGGCAGCTTGGGTAATTTCTTCATCGAACATAACGCCAACTACTTTCCAGCCCGTTTTCTCATTTGTTGCAAAGATTAAATTCTTTTTATCATCTTGTTCTGTATAAGACACATTTCCTTGTTTATCTTCATAAATTGGTTTAATCCAAGGATCAGTAACTTTTGCACCTGGTTTTCTAGATGGATGACTAACAATTTGCTTATTTTGATCTAAAATAACTGCATAACCTTTTTCACCAATGTTAATCATTTTGGAAATTTTTAAGATGTTATCTAAGTTTAAATTAATTCCTATAACACCTTTACCATCTTTTACTTCTTTTGCAATTGTCACTACCATATTTTTTGTAGATGCTGATTGATATGGTGCAGTAACAATTACTTTCCCTTTATTTTCATGTGCTTCTTTATACCAAGATCTATCTGTTGGATTATACCCATCAGCCATTTGGATAAATGGTTCTCTTATAAACTTTCCCGTCTCTGTTCCAATATAAATACCTTCTACTTCTGGATGAAGTTTTATATATTGCGCTAACTTCGTTCTTACTATTTCTTCTTGTCCGTTTGGATATGTATCCTCTGTTAAGATGTCTGCAAAGTATGTCGCATCAACAAATTTCTCTTCTATATTTTGAGAAATAACAGTATTTAAAATCGAAATGTTTTCCTTTGCTTTACCTGTGATTTGTTGTTCAAAATTTGTTTTGGCAGTTTGATATGAAACACCACCGATAATAAGTCCTGGTATAGTTAAAATTAGAAAAAATGAAATGATTAATTTTTTCTTGATACTCATACATTTAACCCAGTTAAATATTTTTTGCATAATAAGCCTCCTTTATGTAATGTGGATACTTGTGTCATTTTATACAATTAACATATATAAAACAATATATAATGATAACATGTAATTTTTTCGTCAATTATGCATTTTTGCATATTCACTCCTTATACGTATTTTAATCATAAAAATAAGAGAACTTTAGCATTATATATGCTAAAGTTCTCTTATTTCTTAACAGCTTATACTCTATAAAACTTCTCTTATAATCCTCAAATCTTTATCCTTCGCCTTACAGTCATATTACTAAAACTCTTCGTCCTAATTTATTTGACGCTCTTTACATAACTAATTGCCTGACTTCCCATTTGCGCCCATGCCTGTTCAAAGGTTTCTCTCGGTACTTTTACATCTAAGCTACCCTCAAGTGGATCTCGAATATATACAGATTCCTGATCATACCCGATAAGTACAATACAATGTTCATTATACGTAATAGAAACATCTCCACTATTTGTTTCCCATGTAGTAAATTCATCTGCATCTAATGGTGCAAATGTTGCATTTGTGATCATGACTACAGGTTGCCCTGCTTTTATACTCTTATAAATTTCTTCTATATTCTTCCCTGTTAAGTCTACAGCTTTATTAGGTAAATATTTTTCCGCTAACTGAAAAAGTGGCCCATGATATACACCATATCCCGATTCAGAAAATGTATAAATATTACCTACAAATCCTTCATTTGGATTCCCGCGCACACCATCGTCTATAAAATCAACTTTTTTTATTTCATTTGCTAATGTCATCTTATCCACTGAAACACCAGCGTATTGTAGCATCATCGCTAAACTCGTCACTTCACAGCCTCTATCCAATTCTGGTAACTGCTGAATTAAGGGAACATTTGATAAGATGACTTTTTCATCGTTATTACTAAACTCCGTTTCTTTTCCTCTTTGTATATTTGAGAATGTTAACTTCTCTACATACTTTGGAATTCCATTTGTATATACACTCCATATTGCTGCACCTAGTAAAGCTGTACATATATACCACTTCAATTTTCTTATCGCTTTCACACCCTTATTAATTCGTTAAATAAGAATAAAATGCGTCAGCATCCGTTCGTACCATCGGTACAAAATTTAGTTCTTTTCCTTTTTCAGGCTGATCTTTTTTTATCTTTTCCGCTAACTCTTGAATATTCATATTCATTTTATCCATATTAAGCTCATCTGCCATTTGTAGCACCTTTTGTTCATTAATTTCTCTTAATATTTGATATATATCTTTACCATACAAATCAATATGATGTTTTTTTGCTTCTTCTTGTACTTTTTGTTCGTACACTTCTTGTGCTAACTCTTCAATTTCTTTTCCTTTTTGAGAAATGTCTAGCTTTTCTGCTTCTTCTCTTACTTTCTTTCCGTAGATTTCTTCCGCGATGTCTTCGATTTCTTTTCCATCTGTCGAAATACCTAATTTATCTGCTTCATCTTTAATTTTAATCGCATTAATTTGAGTAATTAAATCTACAATTGATGTATTCTCTATAGATATACCTAGCTTTAACGCTTCTTGCTTTACTTTTGTTTCATAGATTTCTTCTGACAGCGTCCCAACATCTTTTCCTTCAATCGATATGCCTAACTGCTCTGCTTCCCTTCCTACTTCTGTTTCATGAATTTCTTTTTCTAGTGTAATTTGTTCTTTTCCTTCCGTTTCAATACCTAGTTTCTCTGCTTTTTCTTCTGTATGCACTGCATGTATCTTACCATTGTTCAATTGTTCTTTACTGCGCTGCGTGTAATCTGTCTTTCCTTTTTGTGTTTCAGAAGGAGAGGCACCCCCTAATATACTTAAACTCATTACTCCAATAGTGAATACCGCCATCATTTTCTTTTTCAAAATTAATTCCTCCCTCTTATACTTTCTTTCCCATCATTCCCCTAGTTTTTTTAATACTATACATACATCTCATCGCTGCTTGAGATAACATTATGATTGATAACCCCCACTCACATACACCTAGTCTCTTCTTCATGTAACGAACTTTCTTTATGCCATACATAATATAAATAGTTTCTTAACTTTACCTTAAAAAAAGACGACCCTGTAAAAACAAGGTCGTCTTCTTACTTATATTTTTTGGTTTTTAGGGAAAATCACTTCAAAACAAGTGCCATCTCCCCATTTGCTCTCTACTGATATTTTTCCGTAATGCTTTTCTACAATCCAATTTGCGATTGAAAGACCTAATCCAGCTCCTTCTGACGTACTTCTTGCTTTATCCCCTTGATAAAAACGATCAAATAATTTCGGAATATCTTCTTCTTTCACTCCTATCCCGTCATCTTTCACCTGTATGCGAATTGAACTACTCGTTTGCGTGCAATCAATTTGAATATGCCCACCTTCGTTTGTATACTTCATCGCATTATCTAACAATATGACCATCATTTGATGAATCCGCTCTCTATCAGCCATAAAAGATACACCACGTTCTACTTTTAGCATCATTTCTTTTTCTTGATAAGAAGCAATCTCTTTATATGGAGCTACTATTTCTTCTAACAATTTATCAAGTTCAAATGTTTTCTTATCCATCTCAATTTGATTAGAATCAGAACGTGCTAGCAATAATAAATTACTAACGAGTTTCGATAACCGCCTACATTCTTTTGAAATTGTAGAAATATCCATCGCTTTTTCTTCTATCGTAGCGGATGGTGACTGGAATAAAACATCCGTTTTTGATTGAATAACTGCAAGTGGTGTCCTGAGTTCATGTGATGCATCAGAAACGAATTGTTGCTGTTTCTCCCATGAACTTTGAATAGGTACAAGTGCTCTACCAGCTAGGAAAAAGCCAATACCTATCGCACAGAGGCTTCCTATGCTACAACCTATAACGAGAATTAAAAATAAAGTATTTAACATTCCTTCTTCCGCTGTTATATCTCGCACGATTTGAACTATTTCTCCATCTTTTTGAAGCGAAAATGCTCTAAAATATCGTCCTTGTATTTCAATATCTTGTAACTCCTCTAATTTTTCGGGAGAAAAACTTTCCAAATTCTCTTCAAAAATAGAACGGAATTTACGGTTATCGCCCTCTATTTTCACTATTTTTCCATTCCAAGTTATTCTAGTTACTCGCGGATCTCCAATTTGGATATTCTCCATGCGTTTTCTTGGTGGTATTTTAACATCTAATTTTTCTCTATACTGAGCCATCATTTTTATAGATTGATCCACTTCATTATAAATACGCTTATATGTGTATGAATAAATAATACTACCTAATATACCTATTAATAGAATAAATACTAATGAGTTCACTATAGTCAAACGAATGCGTGTTTTTTGAAACATACTTCCTTTTTTCATTGTTCTTTTAATATATATCCAATACCTCGAACGGTTTGAATATCTTTCTGATAACCGAATGGTTCTAATTTTTTACGCAAATGATGCACATATACTTCTACAATCGCTACTGTAGTATCTGAATCAAATCCCCAAACACGATCAAAAATTTGTTCACGCATTAAAATCTTCCCGCTATTTTGAATGAGATACTCTAGTAGCTCATATTGTTTCAATGTCAACTTAATACTTTGTCCATCTACTTGAACGTCTTTATCTTTTCCGAACAATTCAATCCCTTTATAACGAATTGTTTGCTGCGTTGTTAAACTACCACTTCTGCGTAGTAAAGCACGAATTCTCGCTTTTAATTCAGGGGCCTGAAATGGCTTAACAATATAGTCATCTCCACCAAAGTCCAATCCCTTCACCCGATCTTCTAAAGAATCTCTCGCTGTCAAAAACAGGACTGGTGTTTCAATCTTTTCATCTCGTATTTTTTGAATCACTTCAAATCCGTCCATCCCTGGCATCATCACATCCAGCAAAATTGCATCATATATATTTTGAAGAGCTAAAAACAATCCATCTTCTCCATTTATTGCCGTATCTACTTCAAATTCATCACGTAAAATTTGTACGATAGACTCTAATAACGAAGCATTATCTTCTACTACAAGTAAACGCATGCTCTCACCTTCCATCAAATAATTCAATTCTATTTATTATTACATTTCTTCTCTTTATAACAAAAGAATGTAGTTACATTACGTAATTTCATTTTTAACTATTTCCTTCTAAAATTTTGAAGTTTTATTATAAAAACTTTGTCTTAAATTTAGCTTAATAAAAAATTGAAAGAAATAAGATTCCTCTTATCTCTTTCAATTTTTTATTACATATACCTTTTTACTCGGCAACTCTAAACAATTTAGCTGACCGCCATACACAGCCCCGCCATCAATCCCAATAATACGATTACTACCAAAATACACTCCGCAATCCTCACTACCATGAAGCGTTTTTGTTTCCGTATGCCCAAATACAACAACCTTTTCACCGCTATATCCATTATGAAATTCATTACGGATCCACATTAATGTATATGGTTCAGATTCAGAAACTCGTTTCATCGGTTCAACCCCAGCATGTACAAATATATACTCTTCTGTTTCAATGTAATGATCTAATTCTTGAATAAACTTTATATGTTCCTCTAATACACGAGAGTGTAAAATCGGTTTTTGGAAGTCTTTCTCATTAACCGCAATATCTTCTTCTACAAATCCATAGCTATATAATGTCTTATCTCCACCATTTCTTTTTACCCAATGGTTCCATGAACGTTCCTCATTTGTCGTTAACGCCTTAATCATCATATCTTCATGATTTCCTTTTAAAATGAGTGCTCCCTCTTTTTTCAATTCTCTTACCTTTTCAATTACAGCACGCGCATTTGGACCACGATCTACATAATCTCCCAGTAAGATTAATTGATCCTGTTTCGCATCATATTGAGCTTCTTCCAATAACTGTTCGAACTTTTCTATCTCTCCATGAATATCACTAATAACAAGAATTCTTTTCATATTATCCCCCCTCTTTCTAATTATAGTTCAAAACGACAGAAAGTTCAGAATTGAAATCCCGCATTAACGGGCAGTAAGCCCCCCACTGATTACAGTTTCACTTTATTACAAACTAAACTATTATCCTTACAACAATGTAAGTCTCTTGTCATCCAATTCGATAGTTGTAATTACTGTATTTCCTTATACTGAGAGTAAGAAATGAAACAAAAAATAAGGAGAGATGAAAAAGTAATGGAAGTTGTAGTAGCGGTAGTAGAGGTTTTCGTAAATGGTAAACAAGTCGCAATGGAGTTAAATAAATAATGAAAAGGACAACATTCACTCTAGACCCTTTACTCATATAAAAGAGATAAGACTTCATCATTTCTTTGATCCCTTATCTCCCTATAAAGAAAGCCGTATCCCTTTTATGATATGCTCCCCCTATAGTAGACAGAAAAAAGAAAGCTTTATATCCTGTCTACTATAAGGGGGATTTTTTTATGGGGAAAATTAGAAGAACATATGATGAAACATTTA
>NZ_JAKUFX010000102.1:0-21325 GCF_022663635.1 Bacillus cereus group sp. BfR-BA-01356
CATTATCTAGAAATATCTTGAGACGTCCAAGTATTTTCTTTATTACTGGACTCTTATTAGAGAGTAAAACTAAGCCTGAGATAGGGCTTAAATATTAATATACGAGGGGATATAAGTATCTTTATAATAAGTCACCTAGAAAAACAATGTATTATTGTATTTTTTTACTAACTAATTCAGCTTTAAGCGATAAAAACAATGGCTACATGCTAACTGTAAAATATTATCCATATAAAATTATTCCTCTTTAATATTTCTGAAAATATAAAAATATTAATTTTATAAATATACACGTTATAATGAGGGCGTCGAGAGAAATTTTATTATCTCTGGAGAAAATATAAAAAATGCGATTATTAGTAAGAAAGGTGTGTGATTAGAGGCGAAATGTATGTAATGTGCTTCAGTGGCTTGTGTAAGCAATATCATCAGTGCTACCGAAGTTATGAAAGTAATGTATAGAATTGAGAAAGAAACGCCTCGCAAATGAAGAGAGGCCGGTTTAGCTAAAATTACTTTTAAAAGTAAAAAAGAGAAACCATTAAAGTAATACACTGTTATTAGAAATGTTGCAACGTATTTATGAAGTCTATTCTATATTGTTCTCTTAAGGGGTCTTTATATAAAGAGCGGATATTACGAGTAAACTTTTTTGTGAACGCTAACAATTATATTAGGACGCTAATTAGCGAATGTTTCAATTTGGATTCATTATGATGAAGGACATACAATGTGGGGCAACTTGTAAGGAATTCATTTTCCGAAAAGGGAATATTTGTTAGGTGCAAAGAGAGATGCAGGAATAGATACAAGGGGGAGTTATTATATGAACGGGAATACTGCAAAGAAAATAGAAGTTCAAGCTGAAAATACCGCACTAAAAAATGAGCAATATGCAGATCCGAAAAAGTGGCATAAGCAGGATACTACATGGGCACTCAGTCTATTTGGAACTGCAATTGGAGCAGGGGTGCTCTTTTTACCGATTAATGCAGGTTCAGGTGGTTTATTATCTTTACTACTAATTACATTGCTTGCATATCCAGTTATGTACTACTCACATAGGGCACTTGCTAAAATGATATACGCTTCTAATTCTGCTGATGAGGGGATCACAGGTACAATTAGAGAGTATTTCGGAAATAAAGCGAGTATCGTTTTTAACATCGTATATTTCGGTTCAATTTATACAATCGTACTAATGTATTCGGTTGCGCTTACAAACACTGCAAGTAGTTTTATCGTGCATCAATTGCACATGCCAGAACCTCCAAGAGCTATTTTATCACTTGTATTAGTTCTTGGTCTTATCGCTATACTGAATTTTGGTCAAGATATTACTGTAAAGGTAATGAGTATGTTAGTGTATCCTTTCATAGTTTCTCTACTGTTTATCGCAATATCTTTAATTCCACAGTGGAATACGTCAATGCTTAGTTTTTCAGCTGTTTCAACTGCTTCAACAGGAACAGGCTATTTTGGGACGATATTGATGATTCTACCAATCATCGTATTCTCATTTAATCATTCACCTATGATTTCATCATTTGTTGTGAAACAGAGAGCTACGTATGGAATCGAAGCCACTGATGCTAAATGTGCGCAAATACAAAAGGTTTGTTATATCATGACATTCGCTGTTGTTATGTTCTTCGTTTGGAGTAGCGCATTGAGCTTGACTCCAGATGATATAAAAATGGCAAAAGAACAAAACTTATCAATTCTTTCATATCTTGCTAATGAGCTTAATTCGCCTGTAATCACTATTGCAGCTCCAATTATTGCTTTTGTGGCTATTACAAAGTCTTTCCTTGGCCATTATATAGGAGCATTTGAAGTAATGCGTGACATGATTATTAAGTTTGGTAAATCACGTGGAAAAGATATTGAAGAAAAAACAATTAAGACAATAATTCTTACTTTTGTTGTATTATCATGCTGGTTTGTTGCTTATACAAATCCAAGTATTCTTGGACTTATTGATTCTCTAAGCGGTCCTTTAGTTGCTGCTATCTTATGTCTATTACCGATGTATGCGATTCAAAAAGTGCCAGTACTAGCTAAATACAAAGGGAAAATGAGCAACGTATTTGTTATTATTGTAGGTGTACTTACTGTCTTAGCAAGTATTAAGTCATTATTCTAATTCACTACTGTTGGTTTTAGTATCAAAATAGTTGGATCTGAGAAAATAAGGAGCAAGTTTTGAATAGTTTTTTTCAAAACTTGCTCTTAAAATATTCTAAGGAATTAATTTTACAAATAAGTTTATTCATATTAGTCATCTAGCGTTTTGGTCATATACTCATCCAATATTATCAAGACTTAAATCGGAAAATTTTAAATATCAAGCGCCTAACGTATTATATATCCCTAATATGTTAGGCGCTTTTATTTTGGATAATAAATTTTGAACCTGAATTTGAATAGTATATTTCTCTATTTGATGCTTATTTAATATTGTAAAATTTGTATTGAAAATTCGAGGTTTTAAAAGTATCATATACATATTCAAACATTTGAAGATGTATATGATACTTTTTGAAATTGAGGAAAAGTAACGGAGGGATTTCAATGGGAAACGAAATGCAACAATTTAAAGCAGATTTCTTTAAAGCCTTAGCACACCCTTTGCGAATAGGTATTTTAGAATTATTGTCAGAAGGTGAAAAAAGCGTAAACGAAATTCAAGATATTTTAAATAAGGAAGGCTCAGCTGTTTCTCAGCAATTAAGTGTACTACGTTCAAAAAATATTGTTGTTGGTAGGAAAGATGGAAAAAGAGTTTTATATTCTTTACGAGACCCTATTATTGTGGATTTATTGGTGGTTGCACGGAAGATTTTTAACAACCATTTAATTGATGCGATTTCAATGTTAGAAGAGCTAGATGGAGCAGAAAGTGAAATGATGGCTAAGGAGGGATAGGTTGAGTATTGAGGTTAAGAAAGAAGATATCATCCAACATGGAATTGAAACATTTCGCTCATTAGGAGCTCATTACGTTTGTGAAGTTTGTATAAAAAGTGGAAATTCTTGTTGTTTTTCATGCCAACATTTACAAGATGGAGTTGGATGTCGAAAAAGAAATACTGCTTGTACAGCTTGGTTATGTGGAATTCAAGGTTTTTTATTTGATCAAATAGGATTACTGGATGAATGGAATCGTTTTTGGAGTGAAATTCCAGGACAAATGTTTCGTAGAGATATTACTCCAGATAAGGTAAGGATTAGATCGTTTATTGATACGAAGAAGCTAGATAGTCGAGCCGGAGAACGTCTAGCAGAAAGATTGAAATCCTATGTACAACAAGGTGGAGATATAGGTGAATTGGAGTGTCATTTAAGTAAAACATATAGTAAATATTAGGATGGTTTTTCTTTTTGTGAAAAGGACAATTTTCTGTATAAGGGACCGAGAAATACATTTGTAATCCAGATCTATTAAAAATAGAAAAGAAGGGTTTGTAATGAGAAAGTTATTTACAGGAAGGTTTGAAGGATATTCATTAGCACATTTTCAAAAGGATCTTCTTTCAGGAATGATTGTTGGAGTTGTTGCGATTCCACTTGCTATGTCTTTTGCCATAGCCTCTGGTGTTAAGCCAGAGTATGGGATTTATACAACCTGTATTGCTGGAATACTCATTTCACTGTTTGGTGGTTCGAAGTATCAAATTGGAGGACCTACAGGTGCTTTTGTTCCGATTCTTTTAGGAGTTGTAATTACCTATGGATACGAAAATTTACTACTCGCGGGTTTGTTAGCTGGAATTATTTTATGTCTTATGGGAATCTTCAAGCTAGGCTCTTTAATTAAGTTTATTCCACGTCCTGTAACAATTGGTTTTACTTCAGGTATTGCTGTTATTATCTTTACGGGACAAATTGCTAGTTTTTTAGGTTTAACAGGTATAAAAAAGCATGAGGAATTTCTAGCGAATTTGAAGGAACTCTTCACTCATATCAGTACTACCAATTTTTATAGTGTTATAACTGCTTTGATTTGCTTTTTTGTTATACTCATAACACCAAAGATTTTACCAAAAGTGCCTGGTTCATTAGTAGGTGTTGTTATTTCAACTGTAATTGCAACTGTATTTTTCTCAGGTCATGTACCTACTATTGGTACAGCATATGGCACGATTCCAAATACAATTCCTCAGTTTGATATACCAGAAATCACATTAGAACGTATAAAACAGTTAATTGGTCCTGCATTTGTTATTGCGATGCTCGGTGGAATTGAGTCGCTTTTATCCGCTGTCGTGGCAGATGGTATGACAAATAGTAAACACAACAGTAACAAAGAGCTTGTCGGTCAGGGGATTGCAAATATTGTTACCCCGTTATTTGGCGGGATTCCAGCAACTGGAGCAATTGCTCGTACAGCGACTAATATTAAGAGTGGGGCTGTATCTCCGATGTCGGGTATTATTCATGGGGGATTTGTGTTATTGACACTTTTACTGTTAGCTCCATATGCTTCACATATTCCTCTTGCTAGTATGGCTCCCATTTTAATGGTGGTAGCTTGGAATATGAGCGAACAAAAACATTTTTATCACATACTCGAAATGAAGACAGGAGATTCCCTTGTATTACTAGTAACATTTTTACTTACTGTATTTACTAGTTTAACAACAGCTGTGGAGATCGGTCTTATTTTAGCTGTTATTTTGTTTACAAAACGTATGAGTAATATGCTTGTTATATCTAAAGTGCTTCCTGATCATACAAAAAAGAATGAAAAATTGTTATCGCATGTGGTAAATAAAGCTCATGATTGTCCACAAATTAGTATTTATACAATAGAAGGCCCATTATTCTTTGGGGCTGCTCAAACATTTGAACAAAATATTTTAGCGAGTATTCATTATAAACCTAAAGTTTTAATTTTACGTATGGGAAAAGTTCCTTTTATTGATACCACAGGAGAGTCTTACTTTAGGAATATTGTTCAG
Organism: Bacillus cereus group sp. BfR-BA-01356; assembly: GCF_022663635.1. Classification (NCBI taxonomy): domain Bacteria; kingdom Bacillati; phylum Bacillota; class Bacilli; order Caryophanales; family Bacillaceae; genus Bacillus; species Bacillus cereus group sp. BfR-BA-01356. The sequence continues at coordinate 4,965 of NZ_JAKUFX010000102.1, forward strand.
CACTTCAAAAAACAAGGTGGCGTACTTCTTATTTCTGGAATTCAATCAGAGCTACAAGCCAATCTAGATAAGAATGGATTGTACGCTGAAATTGGGAAAGAAAACTTTTTTGATCATACCGGGGAAGCAATTAATTGTGCTTTAGGACATCTGAATACAAAAAAATGTATAGGGTGTAAGCATTTTGCTTTTCATGAGTGTACAGGGCTTTCTCAGCAATCTCAGGAAATCAATACAATAAAGAATAAAGTAAATGCATTAGATTTTTAAAAATTTCACTTCACATACAAAGTTTGTTTGATTTAATCTACTTTTCCATCATTTTATTAAAAAATAGAGAAGAAGAAAGTTTGCTTTGGAGAATGTGGAGAAGATTTTTTACAAGGTGTGAACAAGTAGTTTTTTTATACATTTAACAAATAAGTATCAAACAGTAAGAAGAGAATATTTTCCGTATATTTAAACGGAAAAGGGAAATTAAAAATAATATTTATTTAATAGAATACACGAAAACGAGTGGAGGAAATAAAAATATGTCTAATTTACCAAATTGTCCAAAATGTAATTCAGAATACACTTACGAAGATGGGAATCTTTTTGTTTGTCCAGAATGTGCTCATGAGTGGACTTTAGAATTAGAAGCTGAAAATAGTGAAGATACAAAGATAATTAAAGATGCAAATGGAAATATTTTAAACGATGGTGATTCTGTAACAGTAATTAAAGATCTTAAAGTAAAAGGAACTTCATCAGTTGTAAAAATTGGTACAAAAGTAAAGAGTATCCGATTAGTTGATGGAGATCATGATATTGATTGTAAAATTGATGGTTTTGGAGCTATGAAATTAAAATCTGAATTTGTTAAAAAGGTATAAATACAATTTTGTTACATCAAAATTAGTTTGAAGTTAATGAATATACACTGTTTTTCAGCTGTACCCTGTGCCCAACAACTTAAGAATTTCGAATTACCTCGAAATGATAAAATGAACTTTTGGTTATGATTCAGCAGATTTTTTTGGGGAGTACCATGAAATTTTAGCTTGCTAGCGATATAGTGCTGCCGAAATATTTGAAATAGCTATAAGACTATTCTTTCGATGGTATGATGAAAGATATGGAAAAGGAATAGGTGTCAATCAGACCCCAATATTAATCTTGACCATTAGCAACAAAAAACCACCTCTCATAAAGGTGGTTTTTCAGTATTAATATATTTTAATTAGTCACGTCTAAATGGCCCTTTTGGAGCAATTAGCTCTAAATTAGTACCATCTGGCTCACAGAAGTAGGAAACTCCTGTACCAAATCCAGATTTCTAGCCGTCTTCTTGAAAGATAATTGATTCGTCATATGGGTGCTATCCCATGCCCATCAAGCTAACAAAATGGATTGCCTCTGAAACAAAAAAATTTTATTACTATAAAAAACGTAAAGTATCTGTTTTTAGAAAAAATTAATTTTTATAAATTGATGGAGATGTAACTCAATTCTTTTATATATTTAGTTAAATATGATTGTCAGAATGAATTTAAAGTAATTATGATTTCTAGAAATGCGAACTGATGTTTTGAATTGGTTTAAAGTTACTGGAACAAAATAAAACCAATTGAGCAAAAAAATTTGCAAAAATAAAAAGAGAGATGTATATTAATTGATGTATCAATAATTGATACATCAATTAATATTTTGACAAGAAAGAAAAGGAACATTTTATGAAGGAAATGTTCGTAAATATCAGTGGAGAAGAACGCAAAATACTTATTCATGTTCTATTACAGATGCAAAAAAATGTAGAGAATATTAAAGAATAGAGAGTGTAGGGGGGCAGAATAGTGTGGAAATAATCGCAGCTATTTTAGTCGGGATCGTAGCATTAGAACATTTGTTTATCATGATCCTTGAAATGTTTTTTATTGATTCAAAAGTAGCGAAACGTGCTTTCAAATTACCGAAGCATTTAGAAGGAGATCGAAACGTAGCCATTATGTTTGCAAACCAAGGTTTATATAATGGATTTTTAGCGGCTGGTCTCATTTGGGGACTTGTACTTGGGCTCAATCCAATTGGTTATATGATCCAATTATTTTTCGTGATTTGTGTGGTGATAGCAGCTATTTTCGGAGGTTTCACATCTAATAAATCAATTATTGTGAAACAAGGACTTCCGGCTGTTTTAGCACTGATTGCCCTTTTATGTATGATATAGAATCAAAGTTTCTCAATAAAAGAACTCATTTTTGAAAAATACGCTATTCTTTCTGTAGAATTATAGGAAAGGATGGCGTTTTTGTATGCCTATTTCTATAAGTAGTGAATTATAACTATTTCCTCAAGGGACTCAACTGCTTTTCAGCTTTTGGATATATTTTCATCCATCTTTGTTTCCTCCTATTGTTGGATAGTGTAATAATTGATAAAAATTTTGATGAAATTGAATTATAACGACTGATCAAAAAGTTAGTGATTAAAAATATTATTCTTTAGTACATACATTTTTAAGATGTTAAATATATTTCATAATAGTCTCTGTAAGATAGGGATAAATAGAATAGTACTTTAAAGTACCTATAGCACTTTAAAGTGCGTACTTTTTATAACTTTGAATATCATTCATAATAGCACCAGTAAGAAGAAAACAAGCTTTACGGTACTACTAGTTACCAACGATGTTACAGCAGTTTATTTAGAATCAGATTGATTGAAGGGTTGTACTATATGGCCTAATAATTTCGAAAAAATGTCGGTGTGGCATAAAACAATTATGGAGGTTAAAGATATGAGCACTTCAAATTTGAATGAAATAAGTAAACAAATTTTAAAAGAGGAGGAAACACTTCAATTTTCCTCTTTTACAAATGAAGATGCCTTGCAACTAGGTTTATTTATCGTTGAAACAGCAAAGCGAGAGGGGAAATTGATTGCTGTGGATATAACGAAAAATGGTGTGCAATTATTTCATTTCAAGATGACAGGGACAAATGAGGAAAATACGAAATGGATTGAGCGTAAAAAACGAGTCGTTTCCCTGCATGATCGTAGCTCGTATTATATGCAGATACAAAGTGAAATAACTGGAATTTCATATAATGAAAAATATCTTTTAGATACTTCAGAATATGCTGCGTTTGGTGGATGCTTTCCTATCAGAATAAAAAACGTAGGGGTTATTGGAATGATAACAGTTTCAGGATTACCACCAGAAGAAGATCACGAATTGGTAGTAAGAGCAGTTAAAAATCATTTGAACCAATAGTTGTAACGAGTGAATAGATAATTAATTTTAGGGGGCAACACTATGCCATTAATTGAGCTAAATACTTGGCCAACCATGTCAACAGAAGAAAAGAAGGAATTTATTTATCATGTAACGGAACTTACAATAAAACTATTAAAAATTGTCCCTGACAAAATTCAAGTGTTGATAACGGAACTTGAGAAAGAAAATTGGGGGAAAGCTGGGGCTGTAGCAAGTGATGCTACCTTTGCTGAGAAAAGTAGGGTGTCCGATTGGGAGACAAAAGAGTCTTACGATACACCAGGTTGTAATGTTAATGGAATGGCTATTATTAAGATTGATATATGGAATACATTTGATCAAGAGACAAAGGATAAGTGGGTAAAAGAACTTACACAAGTAACATCTAAATATACTCATGCCCCTTTGGATAAAGTGCTAATTCTTATTCGTGAAATGATTCCAGGGAACTGGGGACAAAGTGGGGTAACAGGATCTAATGCAGATTTCCTTTCCAAAAGTCGTACATTTTAATCGTTAAATAAAAAAGGCAAAAATGAACATATTTCTGTTCGTTTTTGCCTTTTTATTATTTGTCTGTGGTAATGAACATGATCATTTATATGTTTAAGTAATGTCCTCTAAAGTTGCCTCTATGGGAAAGTGTATTTCTTCATTTGAAAGTCTTTTTCATGGAATGTAGATTTCAATTTTTGAGCAAAATAAGTTAGGTTATATAAATGTTACTTTTTAGTACCTATAGTACTTTAAAGTACGTACTTTTTATTATGTTAAATATCATTCATAATAGCACATGTGAGAGGGAAATAAGCTTTATGGTACTAGGAATTAACTATGTTACTTTTTAGTACCTACAGCACTTTAAAGTACGTACTATTCATTGTATTGAATATATTTCATAATAGTACATGTAAGAGAGAGACAAGCTTTACGGTACTAAAAAGTACCTATAGTACTTTAAAGTGCGTTCTTTAAAAAAAGAATGAAACCATTCATAATAGCGTTTGTAGAGATTAAATATGTTTTTTAGAAGATAAAAGGGCCTTTTTATCATACTATTATGATGGGAATTATAGGGAAGAGGGGGAGCTCAATTGAATTCATATACAGCATCGTCTTCAGAAGTTCAGACGAATCGAAGAAGTATATTTGCGTTATTAGCGCTAGCAATTAGTGCGTTCGGGATTGGGACAACTGAATTTGTTAGTGTCGGTTTATTACCATCTATTTCGGAAGATTTACATGTATCGGTTACAACAGCTGGTTTAACAGTTTCTTTATATGCGTTAGGTGTAGCGTTTGGTGCTCCAGTATTAACGTCATTAACAGCTAATATGTCACGAAAAACGTTATTAATGTGGATTATGATTATTTTCATTATTGGTAACGGAATCGCAGCGGTAGCAACAAGCTTCACTGTATTACTTATTGCGCGAATTGTTTCTGCACTTTCGCATGGTGTGTTTATGTCAATTGGTTCAACAATTGCTGCGGCACTTGTCCCAGAAAATAAACGGGCTAGCGCGATTGCGATTATGTTTACTGGCGTAACAGTTGCGACTATTACAGGTGCACCAATTGGAACATTTATTGGTCAACAATTTGGCTGGAGAACATCATTTTTAGCAATTGTAGTAATTGGAATTATCGCCTTAATTGCAAATAGTATTCTCATTCCATCTAATATGAAAAAAGGTGCGTCTGTATCATTCCGCGATCAGTTTAAATTGATTACGAACGGAAGACTGTTACTAGTTTTCATTATTACTGCATTAGGATATGGGGGAACATTCGTAACATTTACGTATTTATCTCCGTTATTACAAGAGGTAACAGGATTTAAAGCAAATACGGTTACTATCATTTTATTAGTGTATGGAATCGCCATTGCGATAGGGAATGTGATTGGCGGAAAATTATCGAATCATAATCCAATTCGAGCGCTATTCTACATGTTCTTTATTCAAGCGATTATACTATTTGTTTTAACATTTACGGCACCATTTAAGGTAGCTGGGTTAATCACAATTATTTTAATGGGGCTATTCGCATTTATGAATGTTCCAGGGTTACAAGTATATGTCGTAATGTTAGCTGAACGATTTGTACCGAGTGCTGTCGATGTTGCATCGGCAATTAATATTGCAGCGTTTAATGCTGGGATTGCTCTTGGTGCTTATTTAGGCGGTATTGTAACGAACTCGTTAGGGTTAATTCATACAGCTTGGGTAGGCGGCATTATGGTAGTAGGTGCTGTTATTTTAACAGCATGGAGTATGACATTAGAAAAAAGAGATCAAGTAAAATAAAAGGAGAGAAAATAAAATGAAAAATTTACAAAGTAAAACAGTATTAAGTAATGGTGTGGAAATGCCTTGGTTCGGTTTAGGTGTATTTAAAGTAGAAGAAGGACCAGAACTTGTAGAAGCGATTAAATCAGCAATTAAAGCAGGATACCGCAGCATCGATACAGCTGCAATTTACGGAAATGAAACAGCTGTAGGTGAGGGGATTCGTGCCGGTATTGAAGCAACTGGTATTTCAAGAGAAGAATTATTTATCACTTCAAAAGTATGGAACGCAGATCAAGGATATGAAGAAACAATTGCTGCATACGAAGAGAGTTTAAAAAAATTAAAACTAGATTATTTAGATTTATATCTTGTTCACTGGCCTGTAGAAGGGAAATATAAAGATACGTGGAGAGCGTTAGAAACACTTTATAAAGAAAAGCGTGTACGTGCAATTGGCGTAAGTAACTTCCAAATTCATCACTTACAAGATGTAATAAAAGATGCGGAAATTAAGCCAATGATCAACCAAGTGGAATACCATCCTCGTTTAACACAAAAAGAATTACAAGCTTTCTGTAAAGAACAAGGTATTCAAATGGAAGCATGGTCACCACTTATGCAAGGTCAATTATTAGATAACGAAACATTACAAGAAATTGCTGAGAAACATGGTAAAACAACAGCACAAGTGATTTTACGTTGGGATCTTCAAAATGAAGTGATCACAATTCCAAAATCAACGAAAGAGCAACGTATCATTGCAAATGCCGATGTATTTAACTTTGAATTAACGAAAGAAGATATGGAAAAAATCGATGCATTAAATCAAAATCACCGCGTTGGTCCAGATCCTGATAACTTTGATTTCTAATAGAAATGAGTAAAAAGAGTGCAAAAATTGCACTCTTTTTTTATTGAATAGACAATAAAATGTTTCTGTTTATATTATGACTTTTAAATTACTTTAGGCGAGCTAAAGAACTGATTAACAGTATTAAAGTTTGACATAAAATAATGGATTCTATATTATATATGCTATAGCATGTAAATTGCGATTTATTTAGAGGTGGCATATGGACTTATATGAGTTAACAGGACATCTTGTTCATTATACTGATGTGAAGTTAACAAATTATATAATGTAAGTTTTTAATCACATATTGCTTATAAAATTTATCTTTTGTATGCTATAGCATACAAAATGAACCTCTTAACTTGTAATGTTCAAAATTTAAATAACATAGTAGAAAATTCATGAAGCGAGGAGATTTTAGTAATGGAAAAATTCATATTAGCGTTTGATAGAGAACTTGTAATCGCAGAAAAAAAAGACACAACATGGAGCGTCCAATCGCAGTTTGTAGGTGCGAATCCAGTTGCTTTAGCTTCTGATCCATACGACCAAGAAAGAATGTATTGTGGTACTTTTGATAGAGGATTATGGAGAAGTAAAGATGGAGGAAGTTCATGGGAAGCAATTGGTACGTTGCCTTCATTTGGTGAAGTGTTCCCAGCTAATGCTATTCATATGAGAGCTATTACAGCAGTTTCTGTATCTCTAGCGAAGGGGGATGACGGTAACGGGATTGTATATGTAGGAACTGAACCGAGCGCAATGTTCGTATCAAAAAATGGAGGAGACAGCTTTGAATTGCTAACGGATTATCGCCAAATGCCATCTTATGCATCATGGTTCTTTCCTCAAAGAACATATACACACCATGTAAAACATATTGAAATTGATGCTAATAATCCAGAAACTATTTATACGACTATTGAGGTAGGCGGATTAATTAAAAGTGTAGATGGAGGTAAGACATGGACTGAGGAAAAAGAGGGGAACTATCCTCAAGATATTCACATTCTTACATCACATCGCAATGCCCCAAATCGTTTATACGGGGTGTTAGGTGATTCATTCTTGAAAGAACCAGGTCAAGAGTATGCGGAGAGTAATGATGGAGGTAAGACTTGGAACTATATGTGTAGCGGGCTAAAGCATCATTACGCATATCAAATGGCAGTTAACCCAAATGATCCAGAAAATATTATTATCGCGACATCTTCAAATCCACACGTAGCGCATGATTACAATAATGGAAATTGTGAATCATTTATTTATAAGAAAGAAAAAAATCAGTCTTGGGCAGAAATGAATGTAGGTTTACCAACTCCTAAAGGCACAATCATACCAGTATTAAAGGCAACAAGTGATGGAACGTTTTATCTGTTTAGCAATAAAGGAGTGTATCAGTCAGTAGACGGTGGTTCAAATTGGACATCATTAGAGATTCCTTGGGAGAATAGATTTATGGAACAACATCCTTATGAGATGTTAATTATTAAATAAGTGACAGGTATAGTTTTTACTACTATTCATTGGTAATGTTTAGTTGAATTTAAATTAAAAATGTAAAAAGCCAGGTAATGTGTTATTCATGCTACCTGGCTTTTTTGACCAGCAATTTAAGGTTATTTTCATATTTGTGTAAATATGAAACAAGCAGGATACATGAATAGAGAATGGGTAAAATAATACCGAATGATCACTAGATTGTATCAATGATGCTATAAGAGTTTTTTAGGTAAACTGAAGCAAGAAGCAGTGGTTTAGATTCAGAATGACTAGCAATTGGTGTTATGGAGTTCAATGGTTCAAAAATGAACTCATTTCAACTCATATTATCTTCGCAATGTATCATTTTGAAGAATATTAAAACTTAGGAGGAAATGAATTATGACAAAAGATTTCTATACTGCACTGAAAGAAAGACGTACTTACTACGGAATTAACAAAGAGGTACAAGTATCGGATGAAAAAATTAAAGAAATCGTAGAGTTTGCTGTGAAATATACTCCATCCGCTTTCAATTCTCAAACTGCGCGATTAGTTGTATTATTTGGTGAAGCTCATGATAAATTATGGGATATTACAACTGAAACATTAAGAAAAGTAGTTGGAGATGGAGATTTCTCAGGAACGCAACAAAAAATGGATTCTTTTAAAGCTGGTTATGGAACAGTACTATTCTTTGAAGATGAGTCTATCGTTAAATCGCTTCAAGAAAAATTTGCTGCATATGCTGAAAACTTCCCGATTTGGTCACACCAAGCATCAGGTATGCACCAATTAGTCGTGTGGACAGGTTTAGAAGCAGAGGGATTAGGGGCATCTTTACAACATTATAATCCATTAATCGACGATGAGGTAAAACAAGAATGGAATGTTCCTGCTAATTGGAAACTAATTGCACAAATGCCATTTGGTAATCCAACAGCTGCACCAGGTGAAAAAGAATTCCAACCACTTGAAGAGCGTGTGAAATTTCATAAGTAATATTCAAATGCAATAAAATGGAAATTTAATCAGTGGTGGTCTTACTGTCCGCAAATAGCGGGATAAGCTAACTGTATTGCGAAAATAAAACTGTTTAGTTACAAAAATTCTATTTATTATTTCTGTTAATCGAGTATGTATTAATAAAAGTTGTTAAAATCACTATTTTAATCTTTAAAGGAACAAGGTGATCGGTTTGATCATCTTGTTTCATTTCTTAAATTTTATTTATTAAAAAACGCTAGGTTTTCATAAATGCTTGAAAAACTAGCGTTTTAATAATAGGTATCTGTAATTTGATTACTTAAAACTATATACGAAAAAGCTTTTATGTTATTCCTCAAGTTCTATCCATTCCTGTGACCATTCTTCTATTCCGCGAATAATAGCTTCTAAAGCAAATCCTTTTTGAGTTAAAGAATATTCTATACGAACTGGTGTCTCAGGAAAGACTTTACGTTCGACAATTCCTTCTAGTTCTAATTCTTTCAATCTTTCTGAAAGTAATCTTCCGCTAACAGGAAGAGAAGATTCAAGCGTACAAAAGCGCTGAGGTCCAGAGAAAAGTTGGTAAATAATGAGTGCTGTCCATCGTTGACTAAAAAATTTCATTCCTTTTTCAAAGCGAGGGCATAATGTAGAATCATTCATTTTCCTTCACCTCCTAAAATAAATTATATAACATCTTACTATTAGTAACAAATATTTTTATAATTAATTACTTGACGTAAAGTAATTACGAATGTATACTCACTTACATAAAGTAACTAAGTTGTTTTATGTAACTGAAACTCTTTTCTTTAAATGGCCAAAGTTGTAATGATACATATTGCATATAAGCTGAGAGAAAAAAGAATAGCATCTGTAAAAACACTTACGTTGTGTAAGTTAAACAATAAAAAATATAACGATGGAAGAGAATTTTTAGAGATTCTCAATACTAGGAGGTACCTAATGGTTACAACAGATACAATTCATATGTTAGAAGATAAAATTCAATTTATACATCAAGATGGAAAGGATATTTATTTAGTAGGTCCTATCAAATTGCCAATTAATTTATATGGGGAGACTAAAGTTTTTCAATGGTATTCTTGGTTACAATGTAGTGAGGTTACAAATAGTGTAGAAGGAATTATTGAAAAACTCTCATCTATTAATTTAGCTGATATGCAGCAATCTAGTGTGCTTGTATATGGTGATTTTGAGAATTCTGAAGATGCCCTAATTCGTATGCATAGTATTTGTCACACCGGTGATATCTTTGGTAGTAAACGTTGTGACTGTGGATTTCAATTAAAGCAGTCTTTACAAATGATTACAGAACATGGTTCAGGTGCTTTATTTTACTTAGCGAATCATGAAGGAAGAGGAATTGGTTTGTTTAGTAAAGCTATGACGTACCTCTTGCAAGAAAATGGGTTAGATACAGTAGTAGCTAATCTGAACCTAGGTTTTGAAGATGATGTTCGAAACTATGATGATACAATTGAAGTATTAAAAGCGCTACGCTCAAAACCTGTAAAACTTATTACAAATAATCCGAAAAAATTAGAAGCGTTACAAAAAGCTGGATTAAATGTTACGAGTCGTGAACCGTTATGGGGTGATGTCTCAGAGTTTAATGAGAAATATTTGCAAACGAAGATTCAGCGTTCTGGACATTTTGAAGGGGGACACTTACATGCTTGAGCATGAATTGTATATGAAGCTAGCACTAGAAAATGCCAAGGCTATGAAGGGACAAACGACTCCAAATCCATTGGTTGGATCTGTGATTGTAAATGATAATCGAATTGTAGGGGTCGGAGCACATATGAAGGCCGGAGAACCACATGCCGAAATACATGCGATACGTATGGCTGGAGAACAGGCACGTGGTGCTACAATCTATGTAACTCTTGAACCTTGTTCTCATCATGGTAGAACAGGGCCTTGTGCTGAAGCAATTGTACAAGCAGGAATTAAGAAGGTAGTAGTTGCTACACTTGATCCAAACCCGCTTGTTTCTGGACGTGGAATTAAAATTCTACAAGATGCAGGTATTGAAGTACTTGTAGGAGTGTGTGAAGAAGAATCTAAAAAAATGAATGAAGTCTTTAATAAATATATTTTGACAAAGCGTCCATTTGTAACGATTAAATCAGGAGTTACATTAGACGGGAAAATCGCTACGTCTTCATCGGATAGTAAGTGGATTACATCTACAGAAGCAAGACAGGAAGTACACCAAATACGAAATGAAAATGCAGCCATTTTAGTAGGAGCGAATACTGTACAAAAAGATAATCCATCATTGACAACGCGTATTCCAAATGGAAGAAATCCAATTCGCGTAATCTTGGACTCAACATTACGCATACCAATGGAAGCTAACGTTGTTACAGATGGAGAAGCTCCTACCTGGATATTTACAACAAATAATCATGCAGCGGAAAAAAAGAAGGCATTAGAAAATGCAGGAGTCAAAGTATTTGTTACTAGCGGAGAAAAGCATATAAACTTATATGAAATGCTTGATGTTTTAGGGCAAAAAGGAGTTTCCTCCCTGCTTATTGAAGGTGGTGGAGAGGTAAATGCTTCGTTTATTGAAAATAAATTGATGGATAAACTTATATTATATGTCGCACCAAAAATTATTGGGGGCAGATTGGCGCCTAGCTTTGTAGAGGGGACTGGTATTACTAAAATGCAAGATGCAATTGAATTTAAGGATATATCATTTACCCAGGCTGGAAAAGATTATAGATTTATTGGCTATCCAGAATATCGGAAAATATAAGGAGAATAAAAACTACTTATATGTTCCGATAAATGGATGGCAGAATGGAGCGATGAAGAGTGAAGTTTGGATTTGATATCGATGATACGTTAATTGATTTAAGGCAGCATGCTTTTCATTTATATAATAAAAAATTAAACAAAAAAGTAGGATTGGATATATTTCATTCTTTAAAAACAATTGAAATTCATGAAGCATTTGGCATGAATTCGGAGGAAGGCAGTCATATGTGGAATAGTTTGCTGGATGAGATTTATTATACTTCTTGTTCACCGTTTCCATATGCAGTAGAGACATTACAAGAATTAGAAAGACAGGGACATGAAATATACTATATAACAGCTCGGCCTAAAGAGCATGGAGAGCAAACAAAAAAATGGTTAATAGAAAAAGGTTTTCCGGTACATGAAGATCGCTTTTTCTATGGAATGAGGGATGAAGAAAAAATACACTTCATACAAGAAATGAAATTAAACTATTTCTTTGATGATAAGCCAGCTGTCTTAGAAACGTTAATAGGAAAGCCAATAAAAGTGTATGCAAAAACTACTTCTTACAATCAACATCTCAATATCCCGCGTATTACAAGTTGGACAGAGTTAGAAAATATTATAAAGAAAGATATGTAAAGGTTTAATTAGAAAATTAAATAGAGCCAAGAGCATATTGAGTGTTACAATTTTAGAGGAAAGACATAGGTGTTATGTCTTTCCTTATTTTTTTGGGATTACAGGGAATACTATCGTTTCTTTAAAGTGTGATGTGTTAGGAGTACTTTTGATAAAGAGGAAATAGAAAAATGAGCAATAAGAAAAATATTTTTAAGCTAGTCTAGTATGGAAGCGTAATTTATATTTCAAGGATAGGTTCCTCTGTTGCTGCAATATTTGCGGATATTTTGGATGAGAAGTTCAAGAATTAATGGGGTGTGTTCATAATCATGGATTTTCAGAAAACTAAAATTACAATGTTAGGTTATTTTGATTTAGTAGTGGATGATATGCAAAATTGCATATCGCAAAATAAACATCGTAATTTTGGGATTCTTATTATAAAATACATTACTTAAACTATATATTAGAATGGAGAATGTTAAATTGGAATTATTAAGAAACAGTAAGGTTGGTGCAAAACTAAACATACTAATAGCTATATCAAGTATTGCATGTATAGTATTATCCCTAATAGGATTTTTGGGGCTAGAAAGAGGGAAAAGCACTTCTTCTAATATGTATGAGGATAATTTACTACCAATTGAGCGGATTGGGATTGTAGAATCTAATTTTTATCATGTTAATATGAACTTTATGGAAATAATGTTATCAAAAGATGAAAAAAGAATGAATGAATTAATAAGAGAAATGGATGGAATTCGTAAGGAAAATGATCATCTTTTAAAGCTGTTTGAGGCTAAAGTTATTTCTACTAAAGAAAAAGAATTATATAACACGTTTCATGAAACATTTAATGAATTAAGGACTCAAATGAAGAAAGCGCAAGAATTAGGGAAATCTAATAATGAGGAAGCATATGCATATTACCTAAAAGAGATTGAACCTAATATGCAAAAATCAATTCGTGAATTGATTTTATATAATAGTAATAATGCAGAGCTTTTACAGAAGGAAAATAATAATAGTGCTCAAAATACAATGATAATGTTTGTTAGTATTTCGATTTTAGCAATTTTAATAATTATATTAATCGGATATATTATTAAAATGACTATCCGAAAACCACTTGCGTTACTACAAAGTGATATGGAAAAAGTAGCAGCTGGAGATTTAACAACACGTACTCCTTATAAAGCAAATAATGAATTAGGGCATATTGTCCAGTCTTTTAATAGTATGTTAGATAACCTTCAACAATTAATTGCGAATGTTAAGATGACAACACAAGAGGTTATTTCTACTACAGAGGGCGTATTACAAGATACAAATCGAGCGTCTAGTATTTCAAATGAGGTTGTACAGACTGTTTTAGAAGTAAAAACAAAAATAGAAGGACAGGTAACTAGTATTCAAGAGAGCTCATCCTCAATGGAAGAAATTACAACCGGGGTGCAAACTGTAGCTGAATCTTCAGCTGTAGTCGCTGAGGTAGCAGTAACGACTACAGAACGAATAAATATCGGTAGTGAAGTGATAAATCACTCTATTCTTCAAATGAATAGTGTACATGATGTTGTCGAGGAAACATCAAAAGTAATAAATAAACTTGTTACACGTACACAACAGATTGATACAGCTCTCGCTGCAATTACAAATATTGCCGAACAAACGAATCTTCTTGCCTTAAATGCCGCTATTGAAGCGGCACGTGCTGGAGAGAATGGGAAAGGATTTGCAGTGGTTGCCGCAGAAGTTCGAGACTTGGCTGAGCAATCTAAAGAATCTGCAAAAGAAGTTAATCATTTAATAAAATCCATTCAAAAAGATACCCAAGATACAGTTAATGTCATGCAAAAAGGACAACAAAAGGCAGTAGAAGGAAAAGAAGCTGCTCACAAAGCGAATCAAACTTTCTTGTCTATTATGAGAGATATTGATAAAATTACGGGTCAAATTCAAGAAGTATCCGCAGCGACAGAAGAGATGTCTGCTGGTACAGAAGAAGTAAATGCTTCTCTTTCGCTAGTTTCTGAAACTGCAACGGATGTGAAAAAGGAGACTCTTCAAACAGTAAATTCAATTCAATCACAGGCCGTATCAATTGAACAAATATCAATCCAATCCAACAAAATGAAAGAAAAGGTGGAAGAATTAAAGGAATTGGTTTCAAAATTTAATATTACAGAATAAGATAATTTATTCAATTACAAATGTAATAACATGTATGAAAACACATGAAGACTTAAGGGGCTTCGTGTGTTTTTTTATTAAATAATGTATGAAATAATATTGGATCATTTCACGGTATTTCAAAATTTCGGTTTTGTATTCATATATGCAAAATTACATATATTTAATGATTGATAATCACGAGTTAATGTAACTATAATAATTACACTGATAAATAACTTACTGACGACAGTTATAAGTGAAGAAGGAGGGTTTTATTGTATTTTGTATATGAAAAATAGAAAAGGAGATATGCAAATGAAAAGGTTACTTGTTATAGGCCTAATGTATACAATGTTTTTCCTCATAGGAAATATACACCTGCATGCTGATGAACGAACAAATGTAAAAGAAATTACTAGTTTAGAAGAGCCTACTTGGATATTTCAGGCGGGCATAAGTAAGGGGAAATATCACGATCGACAAGATTTAGGATTTATTTTGAAGAGAAATACACCATTAAAGGTAAGACAAACGAATCCTAATTTTAAAGACAAATTAACATTACGTTTATTGTCTAATGACTCAAAAAATGAAAAATCCATACAAGTAGGAAATGAATGGGTTACTATCCAAGGTGATACGCCTTTAGTTCCTTTCATAGATACTCCGTATGGTGAAGAGCACGCTGTACTTGAGTACCAACTAGGGAATGAAAGTGCTACTAAACCTCTTCCGATTTATAAACAACAAGGAAGTGTATCTCAATTTTTTAGTACATGGGATCAATTTGATGGAGAGTATGCGTTAATTCAAGGGGAGAGTTTTCAATTATTTGTACCTAAAAAAGATAAAGAGTTAGTAAGATCTTTAAAAGATTTTCAATCGTTGGATGAGTTAATTGCATATTATGAAGATATTTTTGCGATGTATGATTCAATTATTGGTTTAGATGGCTCAACGGTTGAAAATAAAAAAAGTCAAAATCGTTATTTCTTAAAAGCAGATATATCTGGTGCTGGCGGTGCCTATTATGGCGTAAATTGGACAGCCAATAGTACAGATAGTACAAAGATGTGGTTAGATAAACTAAGTTGGGGAACTTTACATGAAATCGCTCATGGATACCAAGCTGGTTTTGATAATCAAGGAATATTTACAGGAGAAGTTTCTAATAATCTATTCGGTGTTCAATATCAATATAGTAAATATGGAAAAAAAGCAGATCAAGTTGGTTGGTTGTTTAATTTCGGGAAGAAGGAACAGGTAGAACGGAATTTATACAATGCTTTAATGAAAGAAAATAAAAATTATGATGACTTAGATTTACGACAAAAACTTATTCTTTTAACGATGGCGAAACAAAAAGCTGGCAATGAAGCTTTTGCAAAAATGTATCAAGGTTATCGAAAACTAGCTAGTAATGCTGCTTTTAAAAAAGGTGACCATTCTTTACCAGATTTAATGAATCAGTATTATAGCGAGAATGTACAAGTTGATTTTACACCCGTTTTTGAAAGATGGGGCTTTAAGCTTAATCATAAACAAATAGAGATGAATAGGGCGAAAGGTTATCCGGCAGTTACTTCTTTAGCGTATATAGTGCCTGAATCACAATTAGCTAAGGCGAGAGCTCTAATTGATCCTGATATTCCGATAAACTCTAACTTTGAAATAGTTACGAATCAGCAAATTGCTTCACTTGGGTTAAAAGGGAATTTGCATATCCATTTAAATACAAATGAAATAGATACATTGAAAGACCAACTATGAAAAGTCAAGGGGACATTTTCATAAAATATTGCTAGAGGATTTTGAAAATAAATCCACTGGATTCGATAGGAAGTGGCTAAACGTCTTCATAAAGTATTCATACAACGCTATATCATTTAACTATTGGTTCATC
>NZ_JAKUFX010000103.1:0-21156 GCF_022663635.1 Bacillus cereus group sp. BfR-BA-01356
ATTTTACATAAAATACTGGTCTAGTTTCGTGATGTCTTTTTTAAGCAATTTGTCCTTTGATAACTTCAAAAGATATTATTTTTCAGTTGACATACTACCGCAGGTCTTTTACTCAATTACTATCATTAAAAATATATTTATATCAATATTTACTCCTTTTTATTCCTCCAAAAGTTTTTCACATAAATGTCATAAATCGTATGGTCTAACTATATAGTTGAAAAGGAATGCGACATTAAAGTGTCGCTGAAAAACTCATCCAAGAAAAGGGAGGAAAAATCTTTTGAAAAACAAAATCATTGTTTTCCTATCTGTTTTATCATTTATTATTGGTGGTTTCTTCTTTAACACGAATACTTCAAGTGCTGAAACATCATCTACTGATTACGTTCCTAACCAATTAATCGTTAAGTTCAAACAAAATGCATCTTTAAGTAATGTGCAATCTTTTCATAAATCTGTCGGAGCTAATGTCTTATCTAAAGATGATAAGTTAGGTTTTGAAGTCGTACAATTTTCAAAAGGTACTGTAAAAGAAAAAATAAAGAGTTATAAAAATAATCCAGATGTGGAATATGCAGAACCGAATTATTACGTTCACGCCTTTTGGACTCCAAACGACCCATATTTTAATAATCAATATGGATTACAAAAGATTCAAGCTCCACAAGCTTGGGATAGCCAACGAAGTGATCCTGGTGTAAAAGTAGCTATTATTGACACAGGAGTTCAAGGCTCACACCCTGATCTGGCTTCGAAAGTAATTTACGGGCATGATTATGTTGATAACGACAATACATCTGATGATGGTAATGGTCATGGTACACATTGCGCTGGAATTACTGGAGCACTTACGAATAACAGCGTCGGAATTGCTGGTGTTGCCCCACAAACTTCAATTTATGCTGTCCGCGTATTAGATAATCAAGGAAGTGGTACTCTTGATGCTGTAGCGCAAGGTATTCGAGAAGCTGCTGATTCGGGTGCAAAAGTAATTAGTTTAAGTTTAGGAGCTCCAAATGGTGGTACTGCATTACAACAAGCCGTTCAATATGCATGGAATAAAGGCTCTGTTATAGTTGCAGCTGCTGGAAATGCTGGAAATACAAAAGCTAATTACCCTGCTTATTACAGCGAAGTAATTGCAGTTGGTTCTACAGATCAATCAGATAGAAAATCTTCATTCTCTACTTATGGTAGCTGGGTAGATGTTGCAGCACCAGGTTCAAATATATATTCAACATATAAAGGAAGCACATATCAATCATTAAGTGGTACATCTATGGCAACACCTCATGTTGCAGGAGTCGCTGCTCTTTTAGCAAATCAAGGATATAGTAATACACAAATTCGCCAAATTATTGAGTCAACTTCTGATAAAATTAGTGGTACAGGTACGTACTGGAAAAACGGTAGAGTCAATGCATATAAGGCTGTACAATACGCTAAGCAATTACAAGAAAATAAAGCTTCTTAAGAAAACTTTAATCAGTCGATCTACCATGAATGCGGAATAAAATAGAAGGAGAGACTTCTATAATTAAAGCCTCTCCTTCTTACAAACTATATTACTCTCCCTGCTTTTTAACCATATGTAAATACAGTACAAAATCCATCATTGTCGACGAATGACCAAGTTGACGGATCATCGCTGTTATATTTCCTCTATGATATGTACCATGATTTACGACATGTTGCACTAATTCTAAAATCGAAGTTTCTAATTTCCCTACGTATGGATTCTCAATAACAAATACAGCATTCACATCTTGTATTGTAATTAAAAACTCTTTATATTGATTTGCCATGTTTTCAAACATTTTTTCTAATTCATGTAACGATTTAGTTTCAATTTGTTTTCGTAACTCTTCTCGGTCTTGTATTGCTTCATTCATACTTTTACCATGCAATATATGTAACCACACTTGATCTGTAATATAAATATGCACAAAAGTATCCTTAATGGATGGGAATACACTCTGTATCTGCTCATTAAAAATTGTCTCATAGTTTGGTAACTCTTTTAATCGATTGAATAATCTAGTATTAGCCCAAGCATGGTAATC
The DNA here is from genome assembly GCF_022663635.1 of Bacillus cereus group sp. BfR-BA-01356. Lineage (NCBI taxonomy): Bacteria > Bacillati > Bacillota > Bacilli > Caryophanales > Bacillaceae > Bacillus > Bacillus cereus group sp. BfR-BA-01356. Next base: position 2,067 of record NZ_JAKUFX010000103.1, read on the forward strand.
ACACTGTTTTAATATATAATCTTTCAATTTATATTACCTCCTTATTGTATGAAACGAATGGTTTGTTTCTTCATTTCTGATTCTCTATCAGCCTTTGCAATCCCTTTTTCTTTCATTTCATGCTTATTTATCGTTTTATATTTTACATACGTATAAAATTCCGTTTGAAATGGAAATGGTGTAATCCGAATTGTTTCCTCGTCCACCCATTCAGCTTGAATAAGTTTCTCCTCTTTACTATTAAACATTTCTGTTCCTTCAAAACCATCTTTAAATAAGTCAATTTCATCTTTCTTTTTGACACCAGGCTTATTCATACATACGTATAAAGAAAGTTCATCACAAAACTTTAATAATCTATAATGCTTATCAAACATCGCAAACTGTTCCTTTGTTAACGTTTTCAAAATTCTTTTTTGTCGTTCTAATTCATGTTTATAAAATGACATCATCTCTTCATCTTCCTCGTTTAGTGGAAATGATAAAAAATGTTTACTACAAAGCAATGCCCCGTATGGATTAGAATTTTCAATTTCATTCAATCCAATCGTATAAAAAACAAAACGTAATGGGCTTGGACAATCCATAAATGTATATGGAATATTTTTAGCATCATTCAAAATTGGTACTTTATCAAGCTCTATCCATCCTCTGTCATGCTCATATATTGCATCAACTGTTTCTTTTAAATATGTTTTATCTTCAAAAAAGTCTTCTTTTATATGCTTTGCAATCTCTCCAGCTAAAAAACCATGATCATGTTGACGAATTAAAATACTTTCCTTCTCATTTTTTTCACGAAAAATCATTCGTATACTCCCCCTCATCCTCATATTAAAGCTTTTTATATGCATCGATTCTTAATTAATCCCTAAATAATAGAAGGGATTCAGTCTCTTGCAACGAAATTAACATAATTATATAGTATTCTTTCTAATCATAGTGATAGCTTTATCTTTACTATCTATTATACTAAAACATTCATTCCAAAAATTTTTTTATGAGGTGAAAACATGAACAAAACAGAATTAATTAAAAACGTAGCTCAATCAGCTGATATTTCTCAAAAGGACGCTTCTGCAGCTGTACAATCCGTATTTGACACAATTGCTAATGCATTACAATCTGGAGATAAAGTTCAACTAATCGGGTTTGGAACTTTTGAAGTACGCGAAAGATCTGCTCGTACAGGACGTAATCCGCAAACTGGCGAAGAAATTCAAATCGCCGCTGGTAAAGTTCCTGCATTTAAAGCGGGTAAAGAATTAAAAGAAGCTGTTAAATAAAAACAAGAAACCAGCCATTTTATAGGCTGGTTTCTTGTTTTTATTTAAGCAATTGCTTTATATTCTCTGCATGATACACTTCACAAATATAAAATACACATTTGCAGTTACTTACAATTTGATACTTTCTAGTTGGATACACATTCGCTGTAACAGAACATCCATCAAACAATTCAATAATATTTCCAGATGGCTGATATCCTTCATATAATACGTTTCTTCTTACTTCCATCTTTTCTATGAGCTTTTCAACAGGAATATTTCCACTCTCTAATTCACTCTTTATTGCGTCCGGTAAAAACGAAGTGTCTGCAAAAATTAGATTTTCAGATAACACCTTTCCTTTATAACTAACATTAGATACACGGTAAAGAAATGTTCCATCTTTATCAAAGAAATTCTTTGCTTCTTTCGGAATGTACTGTCTACCAAGTGCCTCTTGTTCAAGAACATCAAACTGAACTGTATCATTTAAAAGCTTTTCTAAAGCATGAATGGATGATGTATCTCCAGAAAATAAAATATTTTTAATTGCTTGTACATTATAAGTGAATTCATTCTTTCTATTTTCCGCTACTAACATGAGGAACACCTCTTCTGTAATTTTTTTATTTAAGATTTAAAAGTGCTACCGCGTCTAATTGCGTAATTTCAGTCACTTCCTTACTGAATATTGCAACAGAAGCCCTATAATCTAAACTAGGCCTTACATCTTCCATCATTGTATAACTTGCTAACTCTTGTCTATCCTTAAAAACCAACAAGTTTGGAGGATCATTTGGAGCTGATACTGTAATATGTACTGGTGGAATCATTAGTCCTTCACCTGTCGCTTTCAGCACCGCTTCTTTTCGAGTCCAATATGTTAAAAAACCTTCTATTTTCTGTTCATTTGGCAGTTTCATAACTTGCGCTATTTCAATGTCTGTTAATACACCTTCTGCCATTTTCATAACATCTACATTTGGATTCATTTGTTCTACATCTATGCCAACAGGTGCAGATTTTGTAAAAGCAACGACAACCCACTCACCTGAATGCGAAACGGATAATTGCGGCATACCTTCTGGTAATTGTGGTCTTCCATGCTGCAATTTACATACTGAGCACATTCGATCAATTGGTACTTGGACTGGTGACATAGAAAGTATCTTACCGAGAACTAATCTACTTACTACGCAACCTATTATAAAACGAGCTCGATCTGCCGAATGATGATACGAATTTGCTTTCTCTCGCTCTATATCATTTAGTAAATTGTAATGCCATGATTGTAAATCCGAAATTCTTGCCCACCATATTTGACAATCATTCTCATTCAAAGTTGGAATAGAATCTACAACTTTACTTTCTATCATGTAAACTCTCCTTTATTCAACGAATATCAATTTTCATAAGAAAGCATGCGTATATTCTTATTCATTGACAAGTACTTTCTCTTTTTCTGATACAGATAATGTTTTTTCTTTCTTCTTTGACATTACCTCTTTATCAGAAATACGTAAAGAAAATAGTAGTGCTATGAGCAAAAATATTGCTGATCCAATTAGTGCTGCTTGATATGGTAAAAAATCGGATTGAACGTTATTACTTCCAAAACCAGCTAGTATACTAGCTAAAACAGCTACTCCTATTGCTGAACCTAGTCGATTTTGCACATTGAATATAGTAGTAGCTCTCCCCATAGAAGGCGGCGTGATATTGTTAAAGGCAGAAAATTGAACCGCACCGACAGATTGACCTAAGAAAATACCGATACCAAACAATAATGCGCGGATTTGCCACGGATTCGTATCGTGATTTACAAAACTTAATAAAACAAATATAACCGCCGTACATATTAATCCAATAGAAATTACCTTTCGAGCTCCTAATTTCTTATATGACCATGGCACAATTTGTGAAGAAATCATTAATCCAATCGCCTCTGGAAATGTCGTAAGTCCTGATTCTAGCGCGGAAACTCCTATCACATTTTGATACATAAGTGGAAAAACAAATAACATTCCTAATAAACCGGCTGATGAAAATAATGATATAAGGCTCATCTTTCTAAAGACTGGTTCTTTTAATAAGCGTAAATCTAACATCGGTTGCTTTACTTTCAGTTCTACGATTATAAACAACGTAATGAATACAACCCCAGCTACCCCGGTACTCATAATTTCTGGAGAAATCCATCCTTTTGACGGTCCCTGGCTTAGTGCATATATGAGCATCGCAAATCCTGGTGCTGATAAAATAAAGCCGAGCGAATCAAAGCGACCAGCTGATTTTTCAACATGCTCTGCTAAAAATAGAAGTCCAAAGAGCAATGCAACGATTCCAAACGGTAGATTAATATAAAATACCCAACGCCAAGACATTTGATCTACAAAGAAACCACCGATGATAGGACCAACTGCTGGTGCTACAGCAATTGGCAGTACAATGAACCGGGAAATCTTCGGTCTTTCCTCTGCTGAAAATGTTCGGAATAACATCGCCATTCCGACCGGTGTTAAAAGCCCTCCACCAGCACCTTGAATGATACGTAAAATATTCAATGAAGTAATATCGTTAGCTATTCCGCATAAAGCAGAGGCAATTGTAAATACGAAAAGAGCAATTAAAAATACTCTTTTCGTACCAAAACGATCTCCTAACCAACCAGAAATCGGAAGGAAAACAGCTAAACTAACTAAATACCCAACATTCACCGTCCCCATTGCAGATGCAGGTACTTGTAGTTCTCTACTTATCGTTTGCAGTGCTACATTTACAATCGTTGCGTCCATCGCAGCCATAAACATCGCAGTTATATAAACGATACTTACAACTACTTTTGGATTTAGTTTTTCTTTCATTATCGTTTTCCTACTAATGTTTTTTCGCGAACTTGATTACCTTGTGGATTCAAATCTTTCCAGTTATATTCAACATATTCTAAGCAGCTCTGCCTACTAGCTTCTTCATATACGACATTCCAGCCAATAGGTACATCGAGAAAAGCAGGCCAGAGAGAATACTGGCCCTCCTCATTTATTAATACTTTATATGTGTAATTATCATTTTCAAATGGATTCGTCATACTCTACTTACCCCTTTCTTATTCTGCAAATATTTCGCTAATACTTGCCCAATTTCCGTAAGTGGACCTGGCTGACATAGATCTTTATGTCTACAATCAATATCTTGCTGCACAATTTGCCCGTCTAAATAATTTAGCCACGTATTTGGAGAAATAGGATCAAACCAGTCTGGTATAACAGTAGATCTAAAGAATAAGATATCTCCGTTATAAACTTTCGGTACATATTTCCCTAACAACCCTACTGAATTTACATATGTTTCTTTCAAGTTCAATATAGTCTCTTCTTCAAGACTTGCTAATGCACTTCCATCTTTACGAAGGATTTCAACTGCACTTTCCATTGTAAGTGGTTTACCATCCATGTTATCTGGGTCATATCCGCCTAAAGCAAGTAATGCAATTAACGCTTCCTCTTCAGTAGGCGCTTCCGTATTTGGTAAGAAGTGTCCAGGATAAGAATCAAGCATAACGAGTAATTCTACTTCTTCCCCTTCATTTTGTAGTTGCGCCGCCATTGCATGCACAACATTTCCTCCAAGCGACCAACCTAATAAACGATATGGTCCATGAGGCTGTACTTCACGAACGTGTTTCAAGTAATCCGCCGCCATCTCCTCTAAACTTTTTGGAAGTTCTTCATTTTTAGCAATACCACGTGCTTGTACACCATAAATTGGATAATCTGTTCCTAAAGATTTCATAAGTCCTGCATAGCACCAACTTAATCCACCTGCTGGATGTACACAAAATAGTGGTAATTGATCCCCGCTTGCTCGTAATGGAAGCAACACATCAAGTGCACTTTGACCATTCCCCATCTCAAGTCTTTCAGCTAACCCTGCAACAGTCGGTGCTGCAAATAAAGTACCAATGTTTAGTTCCACTCCAAGCGCCTCTTTCATGCGGCTCATAAGCTGCACTGCAAGGAGTGAATGACCACCAAGATCAAAGAATCCGTCATCAATTCCAATTTGAGGTACACTTAGCACTTCTGTAAACAAGTCACATAACATTTCTTCTTGCGGTGTTCTTGGACCACGACTAGAAGATGATGCGATAAATTCTGGAGCTGGCAATGCCTTTCTATCTAATTTACCGTTTGGAGTTAAAGGTAACTCATTTACTACTACAAAAGCGTATGGAACCATATAATCTGGTAAACTACCACTAGCAAACTGACGCATTTCATTCGTATCAATCGCTTCATTATTTGATGCAACGATATAAGAAACTAACCGTTTATCCCCTGGTTGATCTTCCCGTACAATAACGGCTACTTGCTCAACTTTAGGGTGCTTCATTATGACTGCTTCTATTTCTCCTAATTCAATTCGGAACCCACGAATTTTGATTTGATGATCTGCACGTCCTATATAATCTAGCGTCCCATCTTTACGCCAGCGAGCTAAGTCTCCTGTACGATACATTCTTGTACCTGGCTTTCCAAATGGATCTGCGATAAAGCGTTCAGCCGTTAATCCTGCTCTTCCTAAATATCCACGCGCAAGCCCTGCACCTGCAACATACATTTCTCCAACTACTCCAGGTGGCACTGGTTGTAAATAGTTGTCTAACACATACACTTTAAGGTCAGGTATACTGCACCCAATTAAACTATTTGCTCGTAAAGAGACGATAGTTTCATCTAATTCAATATAACTAACATGTACTGTCGTCTCCGTAATACCGTACATATTAATAAGCTTTGGTGCGTTATGAGGATGTCGACTATACCAATCTTCTAAGCGACTTAGCTCAAGTGCTTCTCCTCCAAAAACAACATATCGTAAAGATAATTTTTGGCCAATCTCTTCATTTTCACGATCTGCTTGCATCAATTGATAGAACGCTGATGGAGTTTGGTTTAAAACCGTAACCTTTTCTTTAACAAGAAGCTGTAAAAATTCTTTCGGTGAGCGACTTACAGTATGTGGCACTACAACTAAACGCCCTCCGTATAATAAAGGTCCCCAAATTTCCCAAACCGAGAAATCAAAAGCGTATGAATGGAACATCGTCCAAACATCGTTTCCGTCAAACTGGAACCAATGATCAGTTGCTCCTAAAAGTCTTACTACATTTTGATGAGGTATCATAACGCCTTTCGGTCTACCCGTTGAGCCTGACGTATAAATAACGTAAGCAATATGTGATGGAGATAATGGCTTAATGCGTTCCACCTCATCAATATTTTCTTCACTATATTTCTCAACTTCTGCTATTACTTTTACATCATCAACTAAAACTTTTAGTGCCTCATCACATTCAATTTCCACTTCTGAATTCGTTAAAACACATGTTGGTTTCGCATCGTGTAGCATAAATGAAATACGGTCTGCTGGGTAATCTGGATCTAACGGAAGGTATCCAGCACCAGCTTTAAGAACAGCTAATAAGCTTACAACCATGTTTAATGATCTTGGCATCGCTAAAGCAACGAGTTGATCAGGACCAATCCCTTTTGCTATTAGGAATCGAGCTATTTTATTTGCTTTTCTATTTAACTCTTCATAAGTTAATTTCTTATCTTCAAAGACAACAGCAATAGAATTTGGATTTATATAAACCTGCTTTTCAAACAATTGTGGCAATGTCATTTCTGGTGCAATTTGAAAACCACCATTCCACTTTTCTAACACTGTATTTTTCTCTGCTACAGTTAATATTTCTAATCTGCCAATTGATTGATCCGGATTTGTAGCTGCATCATCTAATAACAAAATGAATCGTTCTATTAGTTTTTGAACCGTTTCACGTTTATATAAATCGGTACTAAACTCTAGTAATCCATGTAAACCGTTCGGAGTACCATCAACCCCGTTACTCTCACTAATTTCAAATGTTAAATCAAATTTTGCAGAACCGACGCTTTGAATTTCAAGGCTCGCTTCTAAACCTGGTACATGAAACGTTGCTTCTGGTGTATTTTGAAAAGCTAACATAACTTGAAACAACGGGTGGCTGTTTCGAGTACGTACTGGATTTAACACTTCAACAAGCCTTTCAAATGGAACATCTTGATTTTCATAAGCTGCAAGATTTACCTGCTTCACTCTATTTAATAATTCTTTAAAACTTGGATCTCCTGACGTATTTGTACGTAACACTAATGTATTTACAAATAAACCAACAATATCTGAAAGTACATCATCATTTCTTCCAGCAATCGGACTTCCAATTGGTATATCAGTGCCTGCACCTAATCTTGTAAATAGTGCACTAAGCCCTGCTTGCAATACCATAAACAAACTAACTCCATTTTTACGTGCAAGCTCTACTAACCTACTATGCATACCTTCATCTATATGAAAATGAATTGTTTCCCCGCGGTAACTCGTCTCAATTGGACGCTGGAAATCTGTAGGTAACTCCATTTGGTCTGGTAAACCTTTAAGTTCTTCTTTCCAAAAATCTAATTGTGTTGAAATAAGACTCTCTGGTGTCGTTTCATCACCTAGCAATTGCTGTTGCCAAAGTGCATAATCCGCGTATTGAACTGGTAGTGTCTCCAGCTGAACTCTGTCACCTTGACATCGTGCTTTATACGCCACTGTAAAATCTCTCGTTAACGGCTGTAATGACCAGCCATCACCTACAATATGATGTAATAAAATTAATAATACATGTTCGTTTTCACTCACTGTAAAAAGTTGTAAACGAACTGCCGGCTCAAAATCGAGGTTAAAGCTATATCTTACCGCCTCTGAAAGTACACTTTCTAATTCATCTTTACATGTATTAGTTATAACCATTTCTAGATTTAAGTTTTCCATATCTAAAATTCTCTGATAGGAACTACCTAATACGTTAGGGAAAATTGTTCTAAGTGTTTCATGTTTCTCAACTACATCATAAAAAGCACCTTGTAATGCTTCCCGATTCAATATTCCATTCATACGAATGACTAGCGGAATATTATAAGTAGGACTTGGACCTTCTAAACAATTTAAGAACCATAACCTGCGCTGTGCAAATGAAAGTGGAACTTCATTTGGCCTACTTGCTTTCTGAATAGCTGGTCTTGCACTTTTTGCATCGTTTAATTGTTTCGCCAGTTCGGCAACAGTTGGTGATTCAAATAGTTTCCCGATTCCTAATTCCACACTTAACGTTTCACGAATCCTTGCCATTAAACGAGATGCGAGAAGTGAATGTCCACCCATTTCAAAGAAATTATCATCAATGCTAATTCGAGAAACACCAAGTACTTCTGCAAATAAATCACATAATATTTCTTCTTTCGGATTTCTAGCAACTCTCTCATTGTGCATTCCATTAAAATCAGGAGCAGGTAATTTCTTTCTATCCACCTTACCATTTGGCGTTAATGGTAATTCTTCTAGCACAACAAATGCTGATGGTATCATATAATTCGCTAAACTTTCTGAAACATAAGAACGAATTTCTGAAAGATTAATCGGTTCCTTTTCTTCTGCAACGATATACGCAATGATGCGCTTATCATTTGGACGATCTTCTCGTACCATTACTATCGCTTGTTGAATATTTTTATGTCGTTGTAATACCGTTTCAATTTCAGCTAATTCAATTCGGAATCCACGAATTTTAATTTGATGATCTGCGCGACTAATGTACTCTAACGCACCATCACTACGCCATTTCACAAGATCTCCTGTACGGTACATGCGCTTCCCTGATTCTCCATAAGGATTTGCAATAAACCGTTCAGCTGTTAATTCAGGTTTTCCTAAATATCCGCTTGCAAGTCCCTCCCCTGCAATATATAATTCCCCAATAACTCCAGGTGGAACTGGTTGTAACCCTGCATCCAATACATACACTTCTGTATTGCAAATTGGCTTTCCAATAGGAGGTATACCCTTTTCACCTTCATCAATGTTCATAAAAGTAGACCAAATCGTCGTTTCAGTTGGTCCATATAAATTAGTTATTGAGCAACCTAATTCTTTTAATTTATTTGCTAAATGCGCTGGAAGAGCTTCACCACCAACTAGTATATTTAGCCCTTGTAGCTTCTCTGGATAATCAGTTACTAACGCCTGCCAAAGCGTCGGTGTAGCCTGCATAATGGTCACTCTTTCTTCTTGTAAAAGTATCGTTAATGCTGATGGCTCTTGTATGTCTTCTTTTTGCGCAATTGTTAAACTTGCACCACTAATAAGAGGTAAATAAATTTCTAGAGCAGAAATATCAAACGCAAACGTTGTAACTGCTAATAAATGATCATTTTCATTTAATGAAAACTTTTGTTGCATAGCCATTAAAAAGTTACTTAAACCTCTCATAGGAATAATTACACCTTTTGGGTTTCCTGTTGAGCCTGAAGTATATATTGTATAGGCTGGGTTTAAAAGTGATACATCATTCTTACATGCTATATTCATACGAGAATATGTATGTAACGCTAGTTTCGTTTCTTCTTCATCTAATACAATTTTTTTCATATCATTTTCTATAACTAACTTAGATGAAACAGATGAATGTGTTATGATACAAACTGGTTTTGCATCATTTACTATATAATTAATTCTTTCTGCTGGGTATTCTGGATCTATTGGTAAATACGCTGCACCAGCCTTTAAGACTGCTAGCATACTAACTACCATTTCTATTGATCTAGGGAATACTAAGGCTACAAACTGGTTTGGTCGTATTCCTTCTTCTACTAAATAATGTGCTAGTTCATTCGCTCGTTCATTTAGCTCTTTATACGTAAGGTTTACACCGTCACAAGTAATCGCTAGTTTATTGGGATTTTTTTGCACTTGTTTTTCAAATGATATAGGCAGACTGATTAACTCATCGTCTTCCTTCGTTTCATTCCATTCCAATAAAACTTTATGATTTTCTTCAGGCAGAGTAATGTTTATTTTTCCAATCGACTCGTTTTTCTCATAATTATTTACTACTAATTCAAATAGATTCATAAATCTTTCTTTATGCAATGCTAGCTCCGCGCCATTATATACTTCAGGATTTGCATCAAAATGAATCATTAGCTCATTTTGATCAAAACGTTTATATACATTTATTGATAAATCATCGACAGGTCCTGCTGATAAGTTATGCGTAATACCACGATTTCCAGCAAAGTTAAGCCCGTAATCAAAAGGCATAACATTCACTAACGGTCCAAACAACCTTTGATTTTCACCTAGTAACTTTAAGTCTCTTCTTAATTCCTCATGACGGTATTTATAATGGCGACGTACATCTCGGATTTCTTTAGAAACTTGTTGCAATAATTCTGCAAGAGTTATATTTGGAGTTACTGTAATACGAAGTGGAACTAAATTCATTACCATACTTGGTGTATGAATAGATACAGAACCTAGACGTCCCATCATCGGTAAACCTAAAACAATATCATTTTCACCTGTTAATTTATGCATATAAATACTTGTTATAGCGACAATGAATTCCGGCCAACTTGTTAACGAAATATTGATATCTTCTAGTAAAGTTTTCGTGCTAGAACTAGATAAATAAGCTGTTTCTCGTGAAAATCCATTTGATGTTCTCGGTGCTCGTTCTGCCAAACTTACAACTTCTGGTTCATCTGCATACTTTTCTAACCAAAAAATACGATCTTCCTGAAATTGTTTAGACTCACGATACTCAATATCTTCTTGCACGACTTTTGCAAGAGAACCAAATGGTTTTTCATTCTTGTTTGTTTCTTCTATAAGTGATGTATACTCATTCGCTACCTTTTGGCTAAGAAGTGAAAATCCATAGCCATCCATCACAATGTGATGGATGCGCTGATACCAAAAGAAACGATTATTTTCAACTTGAATAAGTGCTTCAGTAAATAATGTATCTTTTTTCAAATTGACTGGTATAGATAAATCATTTTTCATCCATACTTTAGCAGCTTCTTCAGGATTTTCTTCTTTACGAACGTCAATAAAATGCATATGAAACTGTGATTCTTCAATAACTTGCCATGGGCCAATTTCATCCTCTTCGAAGCGAACATGAAGTGCTTCTGCTTCCATTACAACTTTACGTACAGCTAATTCAAAAATGTTTTGATGAATATTTCCGTTTATTTCTACATATTCCCCAGTATTATAAATTGGATTAAGCGGATCTAATTGTTGCGCAAACCACATACCAGACTGCGCAGATGATAACGAATGACGAATCTTTTGACTGTTAGGCATTCTTTACTACCCCTTTATTATGTAGTCTATTTGTTACAGCACCTGTGCTGTTTGTGAAGATAGTAAACTGTACCAACCTGCAACAGTTGGACGTTCTGCTAAATCTGCAAAAGTGATTTCTTTCCCTTCACGACGCCACTTTTCTACTAAACTCATAATTCTGACCGAATCAAGCCCTCTATTTAATAAGTCTTCATCAATATCAATACTCTCTACTGGCTCACGAAGTAGTTGTGCAACTAGTTCATGCACTTCCTGTATAGTGATTCCTTCACTCTCATCATCTTTTACACTTTGTAAATCGTTTAACAGTAGGTTTGTTGATGTCGTTACTGCACATCTATTAGATGCATACTCCAATGCTTGTTTATGATGCTCTAGTGAAAAATCAGCAACTGCATCTGCTACAAAGAACGGCTCTATACCATCCATAAATGCTTCACAAGCTGTTAAAAGACAGCCAATATGCGCATAAATACCGCAAATAATGAGTTGATCCCTTCCTTGTTCATTTAAAATTTCTAATAGATTTGTCTTTTTAAATGCACTATATCTCCATTTTGTTAGGAATATATCATCCTCATCAGGAGTAAGTTCATCAACAATTTTCTTTTTATCTGGTCCAGCAGGTATACCGTCACCCCAAAAGTCTTGTAATAAACCTCGTTGTTCTAACGTTTGCCCACCAGGTTGTGCTGTATAAACAACTGGTATACCAAGTTCCTTACATTTTTCTCTTATCATTTTAATATTTGAAATAAGTTCTACTTTTGGTGATTCTTTATCGCTATATGCATCAAGAAAGTATTCTTGCATGTCATGAATTAAAAGTACTGCACGTTTCGGATCTGGTGTCCAATTCACTTTATTTTTTGGTAGTTCTGATTCAATTGGCATTTTATATACTGAAATAGATGGGATAGCCATCTAATCACTTCCTTCCGATTTTTATTATTGTTTTACTGTAATAAGTTTTTCAGCAATGACTTTACGTAGTTCTTTTTTGCTGACTTTTCCGACTCCTGTTTGCGGGAATGATTCAATAAATTCAATTCGATCTGGAATTTTATAAGCCGCTATACCACGTTCTCTTAAAAACATTTTTAATTCACTTACTGCCGGAACTTGTCCGCGAGCTATAACAAAAGCACAGGTGCGTTCACCTAAATAATCGTCAGGCATAGATACGATTGCTACGTCATGGATCGCATCGTGTGCTAATAGATGATTTTCAACTTCTTCCGCAGCAACTTTCTCACCACCACGGTTAATCTGATCTTTATCTCTTCCTTCTACAATGATGTATCCTTGTTCATTTACTTTTACAAGATCACCTGTGCGATAAAACCCATCCTTTGTAAATGATCGTGCATTATGCTCTTCGGCTTTATAGTAACCACGAATTGTATATGGACCTCGTGTTAATAAACTACCTACTTCGCCCGGTTGTACATCGTTGTCATTTTCATCAACAACTCGTACTTCATCGAGTGCAGACATTGGTCTACCTTGTGTATGAATAATAATTTCTTCCGGATCGTCTAATCTTGTATAGTTCACTAATCCTTCCGCCATACCGAATACTTGCTGTAACGTACATCCAAATGTAGGGCGTATACGTCTTGCAACCTCAGCGCTAAACTTAGCACCACCTACTTGAATAACCTCTAAGCTCGATAAATCGGCATTACGAGAAGATGCAGCATCAAGCCAAATCATTGCTAATGGCGGAACGAGCGCTGTAATTGTAACTTTTTCTTTTTCAATAAGAGCAAAGGCCTCATCTGGACTACCACCAGTTGCCAATACCACTTTTCCACCCGCATAGAAAGTTCCAAATGTCCCTGGAGAACTCATTGGGTAATTGTGTGCTACTGGAAGAACTGCCAGATAGACGCTTTCTGCATTCAAATTACAAATTTTAGCGCTAACACGTAAACTATAAATATAGTCATCATGTGTTCTAGGAATTAATTTAGAAAGACCTGTTGTGCCTCCTGATAATTGGAGAAACGCAACATCACTTGGCTGAACTTCTGGTAATGAGACGGGATCCATATACAGATCATTTATGTTCACAAACTCTTCTTCTTCTCCCACTACAATTACATGTTGTAAATTTGGCACTTTCTCTTTCACTTCTCTTGCTAGTTTTCGATAATCAAAACCGAGAGCCTTATCTGAAATAACGTAAGCGCTCGCCTCGCCAAAATCACAAAAATAACTAATTTCACTGCTTCGATGTGACGGCAGTGCAAAGACAGGAAGCGCTCCAATTCGAAATAGTGCAAAACATATTTCGAAAAACTCGATAATGTTAGGTAACTGGATTACAACTCTGTCCTCTTTCTTTATTCCTAAATTCAGTAAACCTGCTGCTAAACGATCTACCTTTTTATTAAGTTCACTATATGTTATATGCTTCTTACCACTTACAACCGCGATTTGATCTCCATATTTCTCAGCCCGCTCTCTTAACACTCCTCCAAATGTTTCACCAAGCCAACATCCTTCTTCTCGGTAACGATCGGCAAATTCTTTTGGCCATTCTGTATAACCTACTAGCATTCTTTCTTCCCCCTATTTTTCATTAAGTGAACTATCTCTTAGCCCTAAAGCTTTTAGCATTGTTTGGAACTTAGCTGATGTTTCTGCTAACTCATCTTCTGGTTTTGACTCAGCAACAACTCCAGCTCCTGCATATAAACGCAGTGTATTTTCTTGTACTTCAGCACAACGAATTGTAACAATCCATTCTCCATCTCCATTTAAATCGCTCCATCCTAGCATTCCTGTAAAGAACTCGCGGTCAAATGGCTCAATATGCTGTATAGCCTCTCTTGCTTTTTCCATCGGAGTTCCGCAAACTGCTGGCGTAGGATGAAGGGCAATTGCTAATTGTAAAGAAGAAGTATTTGGATCCTTCAGTTCACCTTTCAATTCTGTAGACAAATGCCACATCGCTTCACTATGAATAACTGATGGCTTTTCTGGAACATGTAATGTATGACAATACGGACGAAGTGCAGCGGCAACCGCTTCAACTACTACCGCATGTTCATGTAAATCTTTTGGAGAAGAAAGTAATTCCTCTGCTCTTCTTTTATCTTCTACTGGGTCCTCACTACGTGGCCTTGAACCAGCTAACGGATTAGAAATAACTTGCATACCATTACGTGAAACAAGTAATTCAGGACTTGCTCCAATTAGCGTCTTACTGTTCTCTTTTTCATCTTTCGGTAAATTCACAGCAAATGTATAACCATGCTTATTATGTTCTGCTAATTCTCGCAGAAGTTTTTGCTTATCAATCTTTTCGGAAGATTTAACATCTAACGATCTAGATAGAACGATTTTCTTTAAATCACCGTCCTGTATTTTTTTAATTCCTTGCTTCACACCATTCATATAAACTTCAGGGTCTGGCATTGGCGTCATTTCAAATGTTACGTTCTCATTTGTTTCAAGCTGATTTGTTGTATCCAATTGTAAACGCTCAGAAATCCTACTATATTCTGGTACGATAAGTTGGACTTCTTTTCTACGATCAAATGGCAAAGCACCCACAACGATAGGATTTGGATTTCCAGCTTGTTTCGCATTACTTAATGTCGCTTGCACAAGCTCTGGGAAATTTTCAATTTCACGATGCTTTACTGTAGTAAACTCTCCTTCTGCTAATATCGTTCGAGTTGGTGAAGCGAAAAAGAATGAAGATTCAGTCTTATAATCTTCTAAAAGTTTTTCTGACAATTCCTTTACAGCTATATGTTCATTCATAATATAATAACCTCCTAAATTTTTATTAAACTCCTAACGTAGCACCGCCATCGACACATAAATTGTGCATTGTAATATGACTTGCTCTATCTGAGGCTAAAAATAACACGGCTTCAGCAACTTCTGAAGGTTGTGCAATTTTTTGTAATGGAATTCCGAGTCTATATGTATTTTGAGAACCAGCAATTATATTTTTAGCTCCATTCTCATCAGCCCATAGTAATCTTTGCATCTCAGTTTCAGTAGAACCTGGAGAAACTAAGTTGCAGCGTATATTGTATGCCGCAAGCTCTAGTCCTAAACATTTCATAAACATCGTCGTTGCAGCCTTTGACGCAGCATACGCAGCCATCTCCATTCTCGGCGTATTTGCCGCATTTGAACCGACTGTAACAATTGCCCCTGATTTTCTTAACATCATATTTTTACTTACCGCTCGGGACATATTGAAAACCCCTGTAGTATTTACAGAGAATGTTTTATTCCAATCTTCATCACTTAACGAATGAATTGGTCCCATACGTAAAACCCCTGCAACGTTTATTAAAATATCTATTGGCGCTATTTCATTTGCAATATGATTTACCATGTCTTCAACAGCAGCGCTATGACTCACATCTAAACGAAACGTTTTCATACGTGTTTTATTTAATTCATTTTGATTTAAGAGTACATTTAACCCCTCTTCATTTTGATCAACCGCAATAACTGTGGCTCCTCTTTCTAAAAACATTTTGGCAACAACACTGCCTATGCCTTGTGCTGCACCTGTTACTAAAACTGTTTGCCCATCAAATTCCCCTAAGTTCATTTTCTCTATCCTTTCACATAAACATTAATTTCATTAAGTGACACAACTGATATTGATTTTCATTATCAGTTGTGTTGTAAAAAATAATACACTTACTAAACTAATTGGTCAAGTGCGCATTACTTTAAAATCCATTTTATTGATAATGTTTTTCATTTACTATCTTACACCGAAATGATAATGTTTCTCAATAAACTTGTCAATCTTTTTTTATTTTTCAGATAAAGTATTTTAATGCTTCTTAATAAAATCATATGTAAACGCATTAAAAGTACTTATATTATAAATAAAATTCAAAGTCCTCTTTTTAAAATTGAAGAAGCTAAACTAGAGATACGTTCATTTACAATGCTTTATGAAAAACTCAAGTATATATTTTCTCAATATTTTTCTGAAAATATATCTTACAAATACTAATGAATGTCTTTTTTGTCATTTAAGATTTAATATATATTTCGAATACGATGTATCGATTTATTATATTTCAATATAATCCAAATCGGCATTTCACTCACTTTTACATCTATGAAAATCACAAAAGTAATTTAACCTTGTTAAAATAACTCATAAAAAAGCATCCTAATTAATAGAATAGGATGCTTTTTCGTAATCATATTGTTATAGAAGATTTATATACTTATGCTACGCTGCGATACTCTTCTTCTTTTTCTTTTTTCTGTTTAGGTGCTTGAATTAAAATTGCGATAATGAATGACACGACACATAATACACCGATCACCATGAACGTTGGTTTGAATCCACCTAGAAGTGCACCGATAAAGGAACCTGCAAGCGCCCCAAATCCAAATCCTTGATACACAATTCCGTAGTTCTTACTATGGTTTTTCATACCGAAGAAATCACCAACAATAGCTGGGAAAATAGTGATATTTCCACCAAAGCAAAACGCTACACTTGCTACACATACGAAGTAAATACCATAATTTAAATCTACAAAACTTAGAACTAAGACTGAACTCGCCATAACAACAAAAGTACCAGTAACGATTTTTAAACGCCCAATTTTATCCGATAATGGTCCTAAAATGATACGACCTAATGTATTGAAGATTGCAACCATAGCCACCGCATTAGCTGCTGTTGCTGCGCTAAGTCCTACAAGTTGAACACCAATGTCTTTTACCATACCAATTAAGTATAAGCCACTCATACATGATGTAAATAACATGATAAATAATAAGTATACTTGTTTTGTGCCTAACATTTCTTTCGTTGTGTATTCCTTAGTTTTTGTTTCATGAACTGCTCCTTGATCTGCAGCTTGATGGATTAAACAAGCACCAATTACAATCATAGCTGTAACAATTAAACCCCAGTATATAAATGCTTGCGATACACCAACTGATTCAATCAACTGTGCGTTAACGTATTTAAAGATTAAGCTACCTGAACCATATGCAGAGACAGAAATACCAGCAATTAAACCTTTACGCTCTGGAAACCACTTTATTAAATTTGATAGTGAAGTGATATATGCTGTACCATCTGCATAACCTACAACAACTCCTGCTAGTACATAAAGCAATATTAATGAAGAAGCTTGTGAACTAAGTATTAACCCTAGTCCTAATGCTAATCCAGCTATCATAATAAGTTTACGAAGTCCCCATTTTTCTTGCAATTTACTCGCAAATAAAGTTGAAAATGCTAAAGAAAGACTAGTAATTGAGAAAGTTATCGCAACAGCGTTAAGACTCCAACCGTATTTACTAACTAAAGGCTGATTGAATAAACTCCATGTATATATCGTCCCAAGCCCCATTTGTACTATAACTGTGCCAAGGACAACAAACCATGGATTAACAGTTGATTTTTTCATACCTTTCCGCCTCCTCTTTCTATTTCAATGCTATTTGCTAAATTTACTTTTTTTATGTTCATTTTGGTCACCTCTTTTGATTTGACACCTTCATTGTATAAGATGTTTTCGTTTATGTAAGCGCTTACAAGACAGAGCGTCAAAAACGTAGAATCAGTTACAAAAAACGAAGGATGAAATACAAAAACTACTTATTAAATACGTAACAGTTATTTAATAAGTAGTTTTTGTATAAGCTCGATTTACATTTGTTTTTGAACCCTTTTTAAAAAGTGAAACAATAAAACCGTCTCTTTACTATTTATTAAAGAGACGGTTTTATTAGGTCAATTCATAAGCCTGACTTTCTTTATACGTTTATAATTGTTTCTTCAAATGTAACAATTGGCTCTACAAATTCCATCATAATGAAAGCATTTTTAATACGTCTTGTTAAAACTTCTTTTAATTCTGCACACATTTGTTCTGTAAGTGATTTTACAAATACAAAGTTGTGATAATAAATCACACTCTTCTCTTTACTTAATGGGTTTAAAAACATCCCCTCTTTTGTGACGAGAGCGTTAGAATGCCCCGATAAAGTTGAAAGAAACGTCTCTAAAATTTTTATTTCTCTTTTTGAAAACGATTCTTCACAAACTACTTTAATATTCATTTCTGTTATCATTTATATATTCCCCCAACCATTTTTTCACAAGGGGATACTATAATACTATTAAATTTTCACAAGACTCCCCTTGTCGTTCATAAAATTCACCAGAAAACTAAGTTGACTAACTTGTTTTTTCCCTTTATTCATATAAATCTCTCCTTTCGTATATATTACTTCTCCATTTGTAATTGATTACCTTTTTATATTAAAGTTTTTCTATGTCTTTAATTGGAATTTTACCAATTAGAGATCTTATTAATAAACGTATATTTTTCTTATACTCCTGAAAAAAAACTTTACTTATCTACTTTACGTTTTGTGCTACATAGTGTCTGTTTTTTGAATACTTTGTTTCTCTGCAGTATTTACATAGAAATATTGTTTCGCTATAAATGCTAACTTAAATATGTACATTAACGCTTGAATAAATATGTACATTTTCAATTGGATTCTCCATACTGACTCTGAGGTGGTTAGTATGTATATTAAGCTAGATA
>NZ_JAKUFX010000104.1:0-20736 GCF_022663635.1 Bacillus cereus group sp. BfR-BA-01356
CCGTTATTCCGGTTGCTCCTGTTATTCCGGTTGCTCCTGTTATCCCTGTTGCTCCCGTCGGTCCCGTTATTCCGGTTGCTCCTGTTATCCCTGTTGCTCCCGTCGGTCCCGTTATTCCTATTGCTCCGGTTACTCCGGTTGCTCCTGTTATTCCGGTCGGTCCCGTTTCTCCGGTTGCTCCTGTTATTCCGGTCGGCCCCGTTATTCCAGTCGGCCCTGTTGCTCCTGTTGGAATATAAATTGGTGGAAGAATCGGAAATGTAGGTCCAATATTTTCTGGTCCTATCATCCCCTTATTCAATGATAAATTGTCATTGCGTTTCAATTTAATACCTCATTCCACATGTTTTTTAATTCATACACATCATTATGACCCTATCATTAAAGAATAACTTTATAACTATTCTCTTTTTCCTTCCCAAAGAATTATTACATATATTAAACATTTTACCGTTGCTATAACCACTTTAATTAATATAATAAATTAATCATTCTATTTAAAAAGATGAGGTGATTTATATTCAAGATAATAATGAAATTAGAAAAAAAGAAATAATGTCAATGGCCCTTGACATTATTTTCCCTTACAGGCTTACTGGACCTACGGGGCCTACTGGAAGTACTGGGCTTACCGGGAGTACTGGGTCTACCGGAAGTACTGGGCCTACCGGAAGTACTGGGCCTACCGGAAGTACTGGGCCTACCGGAAGTACTGGGCCTACCGGAAGTACTGGTTCAATCGTTACAACAAACTCTATGTTCGCTAATAATACATCAGGTGGTCCTGTTTCAGTCATATTAGGAGGAACAAACATTCCACTTTCAAATAACCAAAGTCTTGGTAATTTTACAGTTAACGCTTCAAATGACGTATTTACAATTCCTGTAACTGGAAGATATCATTTAACCTATCAAGTTAATACGACAACCGCTCTACTTGCTGGAACTAGACTACTATTAAACGCTTCTACGCCAATTCCTGGCTCTATTTTTTCTCCCGCTTTATCAACTTCAAATTATAGTAATAATTTAATTACTAATTTAAATGCTGGTAATACAATTTCACTACAATTATTTGGTATATTATCCGTCGTGAATTTAGTTGGAGGTGGATCAACAGGTGCCTCTCTTACAATTATACGAATTGATTAAAAAATGATTCATTCTTTTTATAATAAACAATCTAAATACTCAATTGATAAATATTACGATAGTGATTAAGTAATAAAAATAAATTGTACTATATCCATAGTAGAAAACATCTATACTAAATTTTCCGTATATATATTATCAATTTACACTTCCCCCATGTCGATGTTACATTAAAGATGAAGATCGTTTCTTCTTTACAGACCATCTCAATATGTATTTGAGGAACATCTCCAATCCTATACGCGAGAGCAATACTATATTGACACTCAATTGAGTGTCTTTTTTTATATTCAAAAAAATAAAACCATCTCTTATAGATGGTTTTAACAATACACATTTACTTTTACTCTTTATATTATTGCCAGCTTATAAAGCTGGATAATAAATAGTCATACTTAACCGAGTTAATGTTCTTCCTGAATTAGTATAAGTATGCGGTCTATCCGCCTTAAAGCGAATTGAGTCTCCATTATTTAACGTATATTGACAATCATTTATGTCAATTGTCAATTTCCCTTCAAATACCGTTATAAACTCTTCTGTTCCTTCTTTATGCGCTTCTGAACTTAATTTCCCTTCTGTATCAATTTCAACCATATAGATTTCAAAATTCCTATCATCTTGGAAAGGAAATGAGGGATACACCTTATATCTCCCATTGTCTTCAGACAATACTTGAACATCATTTCGTAAAACTACTTTCGTATCAGGCTGTGGATTATTAATTAAAGAGGTAAATGATACTTTCAAACCATTAGCAATTTTCCATATTGTTGTTAGTGTCGGGCTTGAATCTCCTCTTTCTATCTGTCCAATCATTGTTTTACTTACACCTGTTAATTGAGAGACCTTTTCTAAACTTAATTTTTCTTTTTCACGTATTGATTTTAAATTTTTTGCCAGAATAAGTTGAATTTCTTCCATAAAAAACACTCCTACACTGTATACAATATAACGACCGTTATGTATAATAAAAAGCACACGTTATATTGTTCTTTTTGGTCATTATAACACACAAAAAATAGGGGGTTTTGAAATGCCTATATTTTCTTTTTTGTTATTTGTATTTATAAGTAGCTTCACACCTGGTCCCAACAATTTCTTAGCTATGACATACGCAAATCAACATGGATTAAAGAGAAGCATAAACTTTTGCTTTGGAGTAGCATTCGGTTTTTTCATCCTCACTTCTTTATGCAGTTTCTTTAATATTGTATTAATTAATATTATCCCTATAATTGAATTTCCTTTAAAAATTTTAGGTGTCGCGTATATGCTATATTTAGCCTTTAAAATAATTACTAGTAAAGGCGGTGCAGATCACAATGAAAAAAATAATAAAAACTTATTTACAGTGGGTATTTTCATTCAATTTGTTAATCCAAAAGGAATATTATTCGGACTCACAGTAGTCTCTACTTTTATACTCCCCTACTACAATTCATATTCAAGTTTTCTGCTTTTCTCATTATTTCTAGGTATAGTCGGTTTACTGAGTACATTTAGTTGGAGTTTATTTGGTTCAATATTCCAAAAATTATTAGTAAAACATAACCAATTATTCAACATCATTATGGCTGTTTTATTAGTTTTCAGTGCCGTTTCAATCGTTATACACTAATTCGATGCTCATTTTAGATTTTGTACTTTTTAATACCACTCTTTATCAATCAGACTACTTTATATACTAATCCATCCACATACCCTATGTGGTTTAAAACTTTTAAGAGGAAACCTTCTAACAATAGGTTTCCTTCCATATCATATTAAATAAGAAGCAGGTTAAATAAGGAGGTGATTTTGATTAAGACTACTTTAATTTCTCATTTTTACAATGAAGAATATTTACTTCCATGGTGGTTAATGCACCATACAAAGCTATTTGATCATGGCATTCTTATTAACCGTGGATCCACTGATCGTTCAGTTGAAATCTGTAAAACATTCGCTCCTAATTGGGAAATACGAAACTCAAAATCACTCGAATTTGATGCTTATTTAGTTGATCAAGAAGTTATGGAAATTGAAAGAGAAATTACAGGATGGAAAATGGTATTGAATACGACAGAATTCCTGTGCTGTTATAATAAAGAACAATTTTTCAAATCACTTAACACTATGAGCGGCAATATGTTTTCAATAAGAATGATTATGATGATTGATGAACCGACTCATGGCTACACTAATCCAAGATATAGCTCTCCGCTTGTTAAACAACGTTATCACGGCATAATAATTCAACCTAATCCAAACCAACTATATCTTAACGGTAGATTAATTCACAATAATTCGCACGGGAACTATAGAGTCGGGAGACATGGTTCGCATTATCCTTATAGCATTTACATGGAACCTGCTTTTATTTTTAAATTTTTTTATAGTCCATGGAACGATGCAATGAAAAAACGAAAATTACAAATTGGGCCGACTCTTTCTCAACATAGTGTACGACGCGGATTAGGTTCTCATCACTTAACAACAATTGAAAAATTAGAAAAAAAATACAAATACTATGCAACCTTAACTACGGATCTCCGGTTATTCCCAGAATACCAAATTATATTTCCTGATCTTTGTCCTTAATGTCATGAATATTTAGTTTCGTCATCCATCCGTTTTTTATTAACATACCAACTCCAACTAAATACTTTTCTCTAGTAGAAATCTGAGCTAGGACGCTTGCAGCACGCAAATTCCTCTTATTTAATCTCGTATCACTAGCCTATAATCTTTCATACCATTTCATTAAGCAATTGATGTTGGATCAGAAATAAAAAATCGTAATTCATTTGGAAAATTTTCAATTTCAGATTATATACCTTCTAAAACAAAAAATTCAAACAATAGAACCTAAACTAATGTTTGAAGTTATGGCTTTATTTTTTTCTTATTATTCACTTTAAAATCTTTTTATAATAATATTGAAAAATACGGTATAATATAAATTACTGTTCTTTAGGAGGATCACAATGGCTGATAAGTATAAATTTTTTATTCTCATTGTTACCGCATTTTTTTCATTCTTTTCTTTAATAAAAGATTTCCGCAACACTTCAAAAAGTTTCTTTTGGGGTAGTTTTATCATTCTTACAAGCTTCATGATACTATTAATACATGCTCTAGATTTAACTCAAATACTTTTTTATCCAAAGCAAATTGCGCTTGAATTTATTACAATACCACGTAAATTATTTCTACCATCTGTCACTGAGGCCGCCAGTTTCCCTCCAACACTAAGATAATAATTTGATTAAGAGCTCTTTCTAAAAGAGCTCTCTTTTTTAACATAAACATACCATATACAAAATCCAACCTTAACCACTTAATTACTTATAAGAACCTAACTTATAAAACGCATAATAATTATACTTATTTACTAGTATACAAGCCGTATCTCTTAGTAGAAGCACAGCATAATATACGATACAGGACAAAACTTTCAAAAAACTTGTCTAAGTTAATTCTCAAAAAGGGGTGAATATAAATGCCTATCGTTAAACCTTTTATAGCCGGAAGACGATTTGTAAGTACAGCCGCAACAGGAACTGCTGCTGGTGCAGATTTAACTTTTGCTAACACAGACTTCACTGATGACACTGGTGCTGTAACAACATTCCCTGCTTCTTATGCCTTTTTAACACTTTATATTAATGGTGTTATTCAAACAGGTGATACTATTACTGGTGTGACTACTACAGCTGCTACTATTGTAGGAGGAGCAGTCCTAGATGGAGGTACTCCTATCGCAATTGAATTTACTATAACGTAAATTTAGTTGTCTTTTTAGAGGTTTCATTAAAAGAAACCTCTAATTTTAAAAATTCACATCAATTTTAGTAGCAACTACATAATACAGTGCAAATACTAGATAGAATGATAGAAATTTATACTCACTCTCAAAAAGAGCACTTATCTGTAGTGATCTTTTTGAGAGTGCAATAATTTTGCGCCTATTTGCTCTTGGAGAACCTACTAAGCAGTTAGCTAACTGCTTTTTCCATATAGTATTTATTATTATTCATAGCTTTATCCGTAATAGTAATGCTTGTGCACTATCTACTATAAATTTTCATATATTGTATTATGCTTGTCCAAAATGTGAAGTTAATACTCACGAAATCTAAATACAAGAAAGGAGTGAAAATATGCGCTCATCCATTCGTAAATTCGCTAATTTTAATTGTGAAGCACAAGCACCTAGTACACTACCTGCCCTAGGTTTTGCCTTCAATGCTACTTCACCTCAATTTGCAACATTATTTACACCACTACTATTACCTAGTACAGGCCCAAATCCTAATATTACTGTCCCTGTAATCAATGATACAATTAGTACTGGAACTGGTATTAAAATTCAGGTAGCTGGTATTTATCAAATTAGCTATACATTAACGATTAGCCTTGATAACGTTCCATTAGCCCCGGAAGCAGCACGCTTTTTCTTGACATTAAATTCATCGACTAATGTTATTGCAGGATCCGGAACCGCAGTCCGTTCTAATATTATCGGAACTGGTGAAGTCGATGTATCAAGTGGTGTCATTCTAATTAACTTAAATCCTGGTGATTTAATTCAAATTGTCCCCGTTGAAGTAATAGGTACAGTAGATATTCGTTCTGCAGCGTTAACAGTTGCGCAAATTCGTTAATAAAGTGAAACTTTAATCAGCCCTCACCAATCGGACTTTACGGGCAGTCCAGCCCCCGCCTAACTTCTTTGCTTCTGCTGAATTTTGAGGTGGGGGTCTTACTACCCGGCAAATAGCAGGATAAAAACAAAAGACTTGGCTAATTAACATTTATTGTTCCTTATACACAATATCTTTTTATAGATTTGACACACATTTATATTAAACAAGCATATTTTATTGTATGACTATATAGTCATACAAATCTAAAGCGTTCATAAAAGCACACTTATATGTGTGCTTTATTTTTCATTAAAACCTACAACATTCTCACACAATATCCATATATTATCTTGATTCCTCTCTAAATATATGGTTTGTCTCAGAGCGCTTTTAACAGCGTTCTTTTTATTTAAATTCCAATTTGTAAGGTTCGATTTTATGATTTACGTTATACACATGCTACGCTACTTTTGAAACAAGGTATACATCCAAAGACTATAAGTGAACACTTCAGTTATAAAGATATGTTCATAACATTAAATCGTTATTCACATGTTTTTCCTAGCATACAGGGGATGCTGTTAAAATATATAGCGAAAGACCATTTGAATAGTAATATTTACAAATATAAAAATACGGTTTCTCCTCTCAAGAGAAACCGCAACATATCAATGCTTTTACTATATTTTAAACTGGCTCGTATACAAATCAAAATAAAACCCTTTATCTTCCATGAGAGATTCATGATCCCCTCTTTCTAAAATTCCCCCATCCTTTATAACAAGGATTTGATCTGCTTTTTCAATTGTTTTAAGTCGGTGAGCGATCACAAAACTTGTGCGACCTCTCATTAAATTATTTAGTCCTGCTTGTATTTGTAATTCTGTTCTTGTGTCAATATTAGATGTCGCTTCATCGAGAATTAATATATCTGCATCTGCTAAAATTGCTCGTGCAATCGCAAGAAGTTGTTTTTGTCCTTGACTTAAATTCGATCCTTCTGAAGCAATTTCTGTTTCATATTGATTTGGCAAATGCTTAATAAAAGAATGTGCAGATGCTGCCTTAGCTGCAGTGATAACTTCTTCATCAGTAGCATCTAAGCGTCCATAACGGATATTATCCATAATTGAACCAGCAAATAAATACGTATCCTGTAAAACTACTCCAATTTTACTTCGTAAAGAATTAATATCATAATCTTTTATATCTTTTCCATCAATATGAATTTGTCCTTGCTGTATATCGTAAAAGCGAGTTAACAAATTAATGATTGTTGTTTTCCCTGATCCAGTCGGACCAACTAAAGCAATTGTCTCTCCTGGCTGCGCTTTAAGACTCACTTCTTTTAAAATTGTTTTATTTTCTGCGTAGCCAAATGAAACATTCTCAATGTGTAACATGCCCTTGTAAATTTTGTACAACAAATGCGTCTTTTTTATTTTGAATTTCTGGTACCTCATCCATAATCTCAAAAACACGTTCTCCACCAGCAACTGCCGCTTGAATTGTATTCATTAAAGTCGCAAATTGACTTAGCGGTCTTGAGAATTGACGAGAATAATTAATAAAAGCCGCAATAACTCCTACTGTTGTCATTCCGTTTAAGACCATAACTGATCCAGTCCCAATGACAAGCCCCATACCTAAGTTATTAATAAAGTTCATACTTGGAAAAATAAAAGCTGAAAATGTATCAGCCTTCGTAGCTGAAACTCTTAGCTGTTCATTAATTTTATTGAAATTTTGTACAGTTTCTTTTTCTTTTCCATACAACGTTGTAACATCCGCACCTGTAATTGCTTCCTCAATAAATCCATTTAATTCACCTAAATCTTTTTGACGCTTCGCAAAGTTTTTACCACTATATGCAACTAGTTTTTTTGTAACGTAAAACATAATAGGTACTGTAATTAAAGTTACAATTGCTAAAATCCAATTTAAAGCGAACATCGCAATCGTTACACCTATAAAAGTTAACGCTGATGAAATAATTTGTACAACACTTTGTGTCAAAGCTTGATTCAAATTATCTATATCATTTGTCACACGGCTCATTAAATCACCTTGGGAACGCACATCAAAGAACCGTAAAGAAAGCGTTTGGATTTTCTCAAAAATATCTTGTCGTATTTTTTGAATTGTTTTTAATGCAACGTTAATCATGACAAATGTTTGTAACCATGTTAAAAGTACAGTTACACCGTAAATCGCGATAAGTAACATACACATTCTTGCTGTACCACTTAAATCTTTCGGTACAATATATTGATCTATAATGACCCCCATAAAATAGGGACCTAATAATCCAAGTAAAGTAGTAACAACGACTAGAAATATAACAAACATAAGAGCAGCTTTTTGGTAGCCCATATAGTTCCATATCCGCATTACAGTTCCTTGAGCATTTTTAGCTTTCCCCATCTTTGGCGTGTTTCGTCCACCTTTATTAGCAAATTGCCCTTGAAAATTACGCATGTTCTTCCCCACCTTCTTTATGCAAATTACCACCTTGGGAAAGATAAATTTCCTGATAAACCTCACTTTGTTCTAACAATTGTTCATGTGTACCATTGCCAACTAATTCACCATTATCTAATACAAGTATTTTATCCGCATCCATTATGGAAGAAATTTTGGACGCAATTAATAAAGTCGTTGTGCCTTTATATTTTGTTTTTAAAGCTGTTTGAATAGTAGCCTCTGATTTCGCATCAACTGCTGATGTAGAATCATCTAATATGAGAATCGGCGGTTTTCTCACAAGTGCCCTTGCAATTGATACACGTTGTTTTTGTCCACCTGATAGATTTGTCGCACCTTGTGTTAAATTATATTGATAAGATTCTTCCAGCTTATTGATAAACTCAGTCGCACAAGCTGATGCAGCTGCTACTTCCAGCTCATCATGTGTTGCATCTTCTTTACCATAACGTAAATTCTCTTCTATACTACCTGAGAACAACAATGCCTTCTGAGGTACAAACCCTATTGAAGCACGGAGTTTTTGCAAATCATATGTTTTAACATTTATTCCATCTATACATATTTCACCTTGATCCACATCATATAGACGTGGTAACAGTTTCGCTAAGGTAGATTTACCACTTCCAGTTGATCCAATAATCCCTACTTTTTCACCTTTTTGTATGCTAAACGAAATATCTTTTAAAACGTATTCATTATTTTTCGTATAGCTATAACTAACATTTTTAAATTCGATATTCCCCTCGATTTTCTCAGGTTCGATCGCATTCGCTTCGCTTATAATATCAACCTCGGTATTTAACACTTGCTGTACACGCTCCGCAGATGGAAAAGCTCGCGCAATTTGAATAAATACCATGCTAATCGACATAAGTGACATTAAAATGATATTCAAGTAATTAATAAATGCCAAAATCGCTCCTACTTGAAGCGTTCCATTGAATACTTTTTCTCCACCAATCCATAATGTTGCGACAATCCCGCCACTTACAACTAGCATAATGATTGGCATCATTAAAGAAATAAGTTGCACAGCTCGAATATTTATCTTCGTTAAATTTGTATTTACATTTCCAAATTGAGCGATTTCGTATTTTTGTCTTACATACGCTTTTATAACACGCACACCAGATAAATTTTCTTGTAACTTTGTATTCACTTTGTCCAATGCCTCTTGCACCTTTTTAAATGTACCACTTGCTTTACTTGCAATTAAAATAATCGCAAGTAATAAAATCGGAACAACTACAAGTAATATTGGAAATAACTCTCGCGCTGTTACAAAAACAATAATTATACTTCCGATAAATAACAGTGGACCACGAACCAGAACACGTAATGTCATCGTCATTGCCGATTGAATAGAAGTGATATCATTTGTTACGATCGTTAATAATTTACCTGTTCCAAATGAGTCCCGATTATTACTAGAAAATGTTTCTATTTTCGCAAACACATCTTTTCGTATGTCTGTAGCGAAATTAACAGCTGCTTTTGTAGAATACATCATACACCCAAGCCCTCCAACTAAACCGAGTGCTGCTGCTCCTATCATAAGAAGCCCCATTTTTATTACATAATTTAAATCCCGATTTGCAATCCCAACATCAATGATATGTTGCATAATAGTCGGTTGAATTAAGTCCATCGCAACCTCAAGTACCATAAATAGCGGCCCAATAATAGCGAAGAACATGTATGGTTTTAAATACTGTAATAACTTACGAAATGATTTCATACATAATCTCCTTTTCCCATGAAATTACCACTGAATAATTCATATCCCTCCTTATTTAAGCGATATATTTTGTAATTTCTTCATTACTTCTATTATATTATGTAAATTAATATTTAACATTATTAAATGATAAGTATTAATGACTTTCTGGTCAATACATATGCTTTATATTATATAAATACAAAAACCGCATTCTTAATGAAAAGAATACGGTTTTTCATCTATATTTCTTCAATTGTAAAATTTAAAAACTCAGTCTCAAATCCCTTACTTTTAGAAGGACTACACGTGTAAAAACCTATTTTAATAGGCTCATTCCCTATATCCTCCATTAAATGAGCGATTCTTATTTGTTCCCATTGATGGCT
Source organism: Bacillus cereus group sp. BfR-BA-01356 (assembly GCF_022663635.1). NCBI lineage: Bacteria > Bacillati > Bacillota > Bacilli > Caryophanales > Bacillaceae > Bacillus > Bacillus cereus group sp. BfR-BA-01356. The sequence continues at coordinate 10,377 of NZ_JAKUFX010000104.1, forward strand.
CTTTTTCACATATATTGTATAATCACCGCGTTTTCGAATAATTCGAAAACAAAGTTGTTGCTTAGCTGCTTCAGTTGGATAATCTTGCGTTGACCAGTCAGAATATCCATTATTCGTTACGACAGCACCTAAGTGAGATGGCCCTTCAGGGATATATTCTAAAGATGTTTTTAGCCAACAGTTCTCCGAAATCATAACAAAAAGACCTGCTTGATCGAATTTTGAATTTGGATTCATACGTAACTGAACTTCAGCTTGAAAGTCTGTCATCATCTCATTATAAAATACATGACCATTCATTACTTCAAAACCATAATGTGTTTTAAGCCAAAAATCGGTTTCTGCTTTCGAACGGACAATAAACGCATGATTATCATTAATCTTATAGTACTCAGGTACATTCATTATAGTGAGTTGCTCAATACGTTCTGGTATATACGATATATTCATAGCTCCTCCATAATAAAGCATTTATATAGTCATTTAAAACTCCGCTAATACTGGGAATTTATAACCTTTAAAATCTAACTCTTTATCACCTCGAACCATTAAATACTTGCTAGACTGTAATTCTGTAAACTGTACATCCTCAACCCCTAATTGATCCGGAGAAAAATAAAATTCGATTTCCGTAAACCTTTCATTGATTTCTCCACATAATTCATCTAAAACCGGAAGTACTGGCGCAAATACTCCAAATAATTTCAACTTTTCATTGTCTACTTCATAAACGATTAGAGCATCTAGTTTCTCTGAATAATACAATTTCTCATTCCATTCCGAATCATACATATTCAAATAAAATGAAGGATGGAAGTTTAAAGTTGAAAAACTATTTGAAAGTCTTTGGCTACTATCAATAGTTTCATGTATTAACTGTCTATTCTCTATATTATAGAAATCTAACTTTTTAAGTAGTGAATCGTTATTATTAATATTTTTATCATATGGTATAGTCATCAAATATTCCTGCACAACTTTAAACCCAAATGCTGTATATAGTTCAGGTTTTTCTGTAAACAATAATGCACAGTCACATTTCTTATCAATTTCTTCTATCATTTTACCCATTAATTGTGTCATTAGCCCTTGTCTACGGAAATTAGGGTGTGTCATTACTGATTGAATACCCGCTGCATTTATTTTTTCACCATTAATTAATAATGGGAGTGAAAATGCCGCAACATTTGCAATCACTTTATCTTCTTGTAAAAACGATAAAGCTTTATATGTATCATCCCAATATCCTTTATCCGAAAAATCATTCAATGTTTGAGTTTTAATTCCAAACACTTCTTCAAATAAAGGAAATAACTGCTCTCTTTTCGGTTCTTCTATTAGAAGACTTGCCAATTTTTCAACATTCCCCATGTTGTACCTCCAAATATTAAATTCCATTAAATTAGATATACTTATATGACCTACTCTTAAAAATAGAGGTCTTACCAATCAATATACTATCATAAAACATAAAAAAAAAGTCTAATTAATTTTATGTTTTGACTATTTGAAAATAAGTCGAATAAAACAATATTAAGATTTCTGGATATTAATTAGTTTATTATATAAAAATAGCGCTTTCTAATTAGCTTTTACTAATAGAAATACACTATTTATAATAAAATATTTTTATTCTTTTATCCCTTCAAGTCTTTCCTTCGTATTAATTTCTTCTCCACTTATACGCTTTTCAAAAGACTTTCTCCAACTATTTGAAAGTGCATTTACTTCTAATATCCTTTTTACCCCTTCAATATTTTGTTTTTCCTTATGCATGATACGATTAGCAAACGCTACTGAAACACCTTTTGGATCAGACTGTAGTTTTTTTAAGGTATCGACTGATGATACCCATCCTTCTTTTAATACACGAAAATAAAATCCTGTATATCCTGTTTCTTGAAAATATAGTGGTAACTTTGGAATATTATATTTTTTTGCTAATTTAAAACAAGGTTGCCTTGGCTGTGTTACCTGTACGATTGCCTGTCCTAGCTCAAACGTATCACCAATACAAACATCCTCTTCGTGCATACCACTAACTGTTATATTTTCTCCGAAAGCCCCATATACAAGATCTTGATTCAATTCTTTTTCCCAGTATGGATAGTGATCACCAGTATAAACACAAACTGCTTTATCTACTCCTCCATGATGAACTAAGTCAGCTTGTCCATCCCCATTAAATTTTACAAAGGATAAATATACTGGTTCCTTTACTTGTTTCTTATTTATGCCTGTATGAATTACTTTTCCGCCGTATGTAACCTCTTTTGGTAATCCTATATTTAAAGATAATAATTGATATTCATTAGCCATTCTATTTCCTCCTTTACAGGTGTTACATGTATTTTCTCTCGATTAATTTTTACAAACCTCTCTGTTATATAAAGATGATTATAAAACCTCTAAAATCATTGTTCAATTCAATTATTTATATAATAATGATAGGTATAACCTATTATTATACTTGAGGTGATTCCAATCGAATTACGACAACTTGAATACTTTTTAGCTGTTTCAAAAGAATTACATTTCACAAAAGCAGCTGAAAAATTAAATATTTCACAGCCTTCACTAAGTCAACAAATACGTGCATTAGAGCATGAAGTAGGAATGCCACTTTTCGATCGAATTGGTAAAAAAATATCTTTAACTGAAGCAGGGAAGGTTTTATTATCACATAGTAAAACCATTTTTCATGAAGTCGAACAAGCTCGTTCAGCTATTCAAGACCTAAACGGATTACAGCAAGGTTCCTTAACAATAGGGGCTTTGTTAACCGTCGTAAATTATTTACTACCACCAGCTATTTTAAATTTTAATAATTTATATCCCAATATAGAGCTTTCTGTATTAGGGCTTCGTACAGGAGATATTCGTGAAAAATTATTACAAAACGAACTAGATATTGGAATTACATTTCTCCCGGTGCAAGATAAAGAGATTATCTCCATCCCTCTATACAAAAGCGATCTTACATTAGTCGTGCCCACTGGTCATCGATTAGCTGAACGTAATCATGTATCTATTGCTGAATTACAGAACTACCCTTTAATTCTTTTACCTAAAAATTTCTTTTTAACCGAACTAATTACATCTCATTGTCAAAAATTCAACTTTAAACCAAGGCCAATTTTAGAAATTAGTACGATGGAATCTTTAATCCAAATGGTTTCCAAAGGAATGGGAATTACAGTGTTACCCAAATCATATATAGACTTTTTACAAAATAAAAACATTCAATCTATTAAAATAGAAACCCCTACTCCAACAATTGAAATAGGGCTAATTTATAGAAAAGATAAATATATGTGTGCTGCAACTCGAGAATTTATTGAGCAACTAAAAATCACAGTACGTTCTTTCCAAAACTAAACAAAAGAGATTATCCTATGAAACCGTTTCACAACGATCTAGTAGAATAATCTCTTTTCAAAACAAAGTAAACATTATATTTAACTCTTATAAACTTTAATGTACCTTTTTAGATATTGGAATATATTTTGTAAAATATGCACCAACTAGCAATAATACAATTGAAAATAACCAAGTAAAAGCACCGCCAAAATGAAACCAATATGCAAACATATTTAAGATTGCAAGTGAAAAGAAGCAAATAGAAGTTAACGCACTTTTCAATCCTTTTATCCCAGATTTTTTTCTCTTTTGATAAGCAATATACATCGCAATAATAAGAAAAAAGATAAGAACAAATGGTAACATAACTTTTAGCATTTGTAATCCCTCCAGTATAAACGCACTCTTTACATCACCATCTTATCCCATTTATCTTTTAGGTATCAATTCATTCTTATCTTCCTTCCAAAAGTCAGTATAAGTTTTATTTTTAAAGTTCACGTTCACCTCAGAAAACGGCATACTTCCTCCAACTTTCAATGAGTACCAGTCGTTTAAAAGTGGTGAACCGAAACAAATCTTCATTGTACGATCATGTAAATCGAATAATACAGAATGTAAAGTTCCAAACCATTCTTCATAGTTATGTACAGTTAGTCCATCAGGATATTCTTCTTCTACTAACTCTTTTAAAGACTCTATGCTCACTTGTTCATATCTATTTAAATGCTCATGTAAAACGTGATATCTCTTTGTAGATTGTTCTAATTTCCTATTATTTAATTTCTGAATTGATGAACTAACTGCATGGTTTGTTGATACAATAAAAGCTTGGTTGTCACCATCAATCGTTGTTGTCGATTTATGACCGTCAAATATTTCAATGTGTGCTGCGTTTAAAAGATCAGCTACTATTAAATTAATATTACTAGCAATTGGTATTTCTTCTATAAGTGACTTAGCTTCCTGCACATTTTTACATTTCTCCAACAACAATCGAATTACCGCAAAACATTGTAAACCATTTACCATTGGCTTTCTTAAACCTGCAATGTTTCCTACTGGTTGACCACATGCTGAAAATGTAACAGATAATCCATGTTCGTTAACCCCTTCTGTTCGACCAAAATATTGAGTAGAAAAACCACTATGTGCATACGCACCTTCAACATGCGTCGAGCAAAAACGCATATCATCTATTACTGGTGACAAATCATAATTTCTTAATACATATGTGTGTTTTGAATCTGTCTTTTTAGGTAATACCACACAATGACTACATCCTGCTTTTAATAACGTTTGATAATAATACATCATATTTTTAGCAGGAATTTTTAACACTTCACAAAACCCTTCAATTTCTTCATTTATGCCTGGACAATATTTGTTTAATACATCTCTCGATTCTGTCCAATGGTTATTAGCTATTACATTTTCTTCGTGTATAAATTGCGGGATGAGATACGGATTTTGTTTCACGAATTTCCCTTGTTGCTTTCCAATCTCATAATAACTTCCTTTTAATGATGAAAAATACCCCTTTACTTGATACATCAAATTCCCCCTCACATTGGATATATCCATATCATACCAAATGGATTTCATTCATCCTTGATGTTTTTTACTATCTTTCTTTAACACCATCCCATTTTAATATCTCCACTAATAATTATTTACTAGACAATTAAAGTTTTGTTAATATTACTGTAATAGCTTTATTTCAAAATAAAGTAGTTTGGATATCAAATGAGCAAAATACTTTGTTAACCCCACTTATAAGCAATCATCTAATTCATGAAATCAAAAAACTTATTTATCAAAATAAAAGGAGAATTTATGTATGAGTAGTTGCAAACCAATTGATGATTTAACTATTGAAGACCTAAAACAAAACCCCATATGGGAATGGGCAATAGATGAAGAGGAAAATGAAGAACATGACGAAACATGGGTAAAACCAGCAACAACTACTAATTTTACAGAGGAGTTAAACGGTTCAATCGTACTAGGCGAACTATTCTTACATAATGGTGAAAAATTCCCTATGATGTGTGAAATTGACATTGAAAATAACGAGGCAGTAATTCGTTCTGTTGTTTATTATAACGAAACAGAAAATGAGTATATTGCTATAGAAGATATTGTGAAAGCGGTCGAAATGCCGTTATCGATTATTGTTAACCTTACAATTCATGCAGAATCTAAAACATTACGCTTCACTGCACATAAAGTAGATATTTATAAACATTCAATAACGACTAATTTAAATTAAAGTTGGGCGAAATATAAAAAAACATTATGAAATAAAAACCGGGAAATCATTAACGATTTCCCAGTTTTTCAAACTATATTAAAGTATCCCCTTTTCCACTAAAGTCTCTGCGATTTGAACTGAATTCCAAGCCGCACCTTTTAATAAATTATCGGAAACAATCCAGAGGTGGAATCCGTTTGGCGTATCAGGATCTTTACGTATTCTTCCGACAAATGTATCTATTTTCCCTTCTGCATATAATGGCATTGGATACAGCTGTTCACTAGGGTTATCCTGCAAAATAACACCTGGTGCATCCATTAGTACTTCCTTGATCTCCGCAACGGTTGCTTCTTTTTCCAGTTCTATATAAACCGATTCTGAATGCCCTGATACAACTGGAACACGTACACAAGTAGCTGCCATTTTCAGGTTTTCATCTTCTAATATTTTTTTCGTTTCTTGAATCATTTTTACTTCTTCAAAAGTAAAATCATTGTCTGTAAATATATCTACTTGAGGCAGTACATTAAACGCTATTGGGTAATGTTTTTTATCTTTTTTCGCCGGTAATATATTACTTTTCACTTCTTCACCAGCAAGCATAGACTTAGCCTGCTCTTGTAATTCATGAATCGCATGAATTCCAGAACCCGATACAGCTTGATATGTTGAAACTATAATTCTTTCTAAACCGAATGATTTTCGAATCGGCTGAAGTGCTGTTACCATCTGTAATGCTGAACAATTTGGAACTGCAATGATACCTTTATGCTGTTTTAAAGTGTGCGCATTCACTTCCGGAACAACGAGCGGTACATCTTGCGCCATTCGGTACTCACTTGTGTTATCAATTACAATCGCACCACTAGAAACTGCATGAGTTACAAATTGTCTAGATACTTCTCCCCCAGCGCTAAAAAAGGCAATATCTACACCTTCAAAGCTAGTTGTTTTTGCCTCTTGTATAATTATCTCTCGTCCTTTGAATCTTACTTTCTTACCAGCGGATCGTTTTGACGAAAGCAATGTAACTTCAACTATATTAAACTTCATTTCATTCTCTAACAGTTCAATAATTTTTTGCCCTACCGCACCTGTAGCCCCAACAACAGCTACATGATAGCCCTTTTTGATCATCTTTTCTCCTCCAATATCACTTGAATGAATATTTCTACAATTTCATTTTATACAGAATTTAATCATTTGGAAAATTAAAATACATGATATAATCATTCACAAATCATGATAATAAAAGAGGGATCGCTTATGGAAATGAGACATGTTAAAACATTTTGCGCCATTGTGAAGTATGGTAATTTTTCTAAAGCTGCGCATGCGCTAGGTTATGCGCAATCTACTGTTACAGCACATATGAAAGCTTTAGAGAACGATTTACATATTCCTCTTTTCGATCGGTTAGGGAAAAAAGTGCTACTCACAAAAGCAGGTCATCAATTTCATCCTTATGCATTAGAATTACTTTCAATATATGAAAAAGCGCAAGAAATCCCCCAAAATACAGATTATTTAGAAGGTACATTAAGTATTACATCTAATGAATCATTAGCGGTATACCGATTACCAAAGTTATTACGTACTTACAAACAGAAAAATCCGAAAGTAAATATCGTACTTGAAACAAACACAAATGAACAAGCATTGCAAAAATTACGTGAAGGAGAAACAGACGTTGTCTTCATAATTGGAGAAAGTATAGAACATAATGATTTTATTACGCGAACTTTTAGTAATGAAACATTTGGATGGATTTTACCAGCTTATTCCGCTGCACATACAAATCCATTCCAGTTATTACAGGACACCCAGTTCATTTTTACAGAACAAAGCTGCGGCTATAGGCCAATGGTAGATCGTTTTTTACGTCAAAGCAGGAATATTCCAGATAAAACATTTGAAACTTCCAATGTTGAAGTCATTAAACAATCCGTCATGTGTGAGTTAGGCATTTCAATTCTTCCTTATATCGTTGTACAAGAAAGTTGCCAAAAAGAACAACTATGTTTTCAGCCTATCGAAACTCCATCCGTTATTCAAAGTCATGTAATCTATCATAAATCTAGATGGATTTCCCCGGTATTACAGTCGTTTCTTTCCTTACTTGAACGAGATTAAGAAATTAAGAAGTACATATAAAAAGAGTAATTGCCTAATAAGCAATTACTCTCTTTCATTAATTAGTATATTATTTATTAGTCTGTCCCCCACCTGCAATTAATTTACTACCTGAATATGTACCTTTGTTCATAAACACTTGATTAATTAATTCTTTTTGCTCAGCTTCCGACATTACTCCTTTTCCTTCTCCTAAATTCCCACTTTGTAATTTCCAAATCTTATTATGATCCCCATCAACTTTTTCATATTTTCCTTGTTTCCATCGTTCTAAAATTTCTACATATGTACTTCCCTGTACAAGATCATTACTCTTTACAATATCAATTAAACTTTCAATCCGTTCTTGTGTAATAAAAATATAGCCCCACTTTTGATCAGCTTTCGCTTTTTGATGTGCCATTTCATGTAATGCTGTCTGTATGTTCTCATCTGTCCATTTAAAATTTTTATTAAAACCACTATTCGGCAATGAATAATTGCCATTTTCTAAAAGCTTTGCATCTTCTGCTTTTACGTTACTATCAGCTAATACTTCTACTGCTGGAGCAGCTGGTGATGCCTTTTTCGCAGCTGGTTTACTATTATTTAAATAATGCAGCATACCATATGTTAAACCTACTCCGATTACCGCCATACCAGCTATAACACCTATTATTTTCAAAAATGTTTTCATCTCACTTGTTTCCTCCCAAATATCTCTGTTCTGACTACCTAATTATTTCTTATATAAAAACTGTTACTTCATTCAAAATATCGCATCGCATCCCCTATCATATTATTTATATATACTTCCTCATATTGTATTTCTTTTTCTTTAAAATTGAAAGATTATTCTGTTAAATAATGAAAATATTCTACAAATTTTTCCTTTATATTTATAAAGAAACAAAAAAACAACGAGCGCGTTCTACAACACTCGTTGTTTTTACTTTATGCACGATTTTCTTTTAACCACTTCGTAATAGCATCTAACCTCGAAACATCAAAACGTCTTTCTTCACACACGTTCAAATTTTTTGAGTTTCTCACTATTTCTAATTCATTATTTTTTACACTTTTCGCCTCAATTAATTTACAATACTCATCTGTAACAGTATTTAAATTTTCATAATAACGCTGAAACGATTTTGATATATGTAAATGTTTTTCAAAGTTTCTTCTTCTTTTCGTCTCATCAGATACTTTCCGCTTTCTAAGTTCTTCATCGTTCGTATATAAATAAAAATATTGATCCGGAAAACCAATTTCCCTATTTATCATCTTTTCTTTATAAAAATTTTCTATTAAAGATAATGGCTGATTAAATATATCAAAATGAAAGCACCAATTATAACTAAGTGGTTGATATATATCCCCATCGAGTATTACTAATTCATATTGCTCTGACTTCTGAACAGCTATATTCCAGCGCTCAACTTGTTTTTCAAAATACCATGTTCTATGTTCATTTTTTGGCCTTTCAAATAAAGAATTCACTTCAGGTATTATATAAGCACCATAATTCTTTTCTAATTCACGGCACGTGGTACTTTTACCAACAGCGCTTGCTCCCTCAAATGCTATTATCCCCATAGTTTCCCCCTCTTTCATTAACTAAAATTTCGTTGTTTCGCTTTTCTTCCCCATAACTTTCTCCATAAAACAATTGAAGCGATAGTGAGCATGATTGTTGTAATGATACTACCTTCAATTCCGAACGTGCCTCCATGCAATGTTTCTGGTCCATTTGTTATAGACTTAAAAATTGGAGTAGAATATATAGTTGTGCCACTAACTGCAAAGCCATATACATTATATTGAGCCCAGTTCCAAATTGAGTGCCATGCACATATTCCCCACAGACCATCTTCTTTCAATACGTATAAAGCTGCGAAAACACCCACTAATATTATATTCGATATAGATAATATTGTAATTCCCGGATTAAGTAGATGAAGAAATCCAAATAAAAATGAAGTTACAATTATTCCAACCCATATACGACTTCTAACAGAAAGAACCGGGAATAACCAACCTCGTACAATAATTTCTTCCGTTGCCCCTTGTATTAAAAATGCAACTAGAGATCCTACTATTCCTACTATTACTGTTGAGGTAATATGTTGTACTTGCAATTTCACACTCCCCATTAATAATAGTAGAATAACTGGCGTTGAAATAAATACAAACCCTATTAACGCACCTTTTAAATACTTTCTCATCCATTTCTCTTTCCAAAAGCCAATGGATGAAAAAGGTCTTTTTTCTACAAAACGAACCCATATAAATAAAATAAATATAGCTCCGCCAAACGTTAACACCATTCTAACATTGTCATAAATACCTTTCATGAATATCGTTTCAGCTTTTGGTAAAAATAACATAAATAACATAAAAAGTTCGCCTAAAGTCAAAAATATAATGGCTAATATTACAGCAAAGACTGGATGCACCTTTTTTCTCCCTGCTTTTGCTGCTTCAATTATTATAAATGAATTATTTTTCACTTTCTTTTCTCCTCGTATATTAATATTTAAGCCCTATCTCAGGCTTAGTTTTACTCTCTAATAAGAGTCCAGTAATAAAGAAAATACTTGGACGTCTCAAGATATTTCTAGATAATGGTCT